>JAHJTX010000218.1 GCA_018829545.1 Bacteroidota bacterium
ATAAATCCGGCAATACGCTCGAAGAAAACCGCGCGATAAAAGTCTATGGTTATTGGGGCTGGCAGCGAATTGCAGATTTACTGCCGAAGGATTATGTGGCGGAGTGAAGAGATCATTTTAATAACTTCAGCCACTGCCGCGTAGAATTTGAAGACGTATAAAAGGAAAGGGGTAGCAATTAGTAAAAGAAATTTAATTGTAAATCTGAGAACGAGTTCGAAATCATTGAAAGCCAAAAATATAGTATAAATAACGTTTCAAGTAATATCATCATCGCGATCTTTTTTGTTTCGTAAGGAATAAAATAAATTTTTTGCGATTACTTGTTCGAAAGTATTGTCATCTAATTTTTCAGAAATTTGATATTCCGGACTAATTTCTTGATTAAATCATTTCAAATAATGGGGTGTATTGGCGCAGTGCCAATGGTCCGATTTTCTAAAGGAAAATCCGAGATTATGTGTATGGTTTAACTTTCCCTGATAAAAAAGACGATTCTAAAACGGATAAAGGCTATATTTGAAAGGTAAGAATGATTCATTTTATTAATTCGAACCATTGCGTAAATATTCTTATGGGAAAAATATTTATCAATATAAATTGAACTCTTAATCTCAATATTTTTGTTATTTATTGAGTTGCGGTGGTCTAAAATCTGGAGTTAAAAAAAATGAAAATCTTGTGGACTGGCAGCGATACACTGTTTCAAGTTTGTTATCCGCCGGGGATTAGATTTAGATTCAGAGTGAGAATATTCTTCGAAAGAATTATGCTGCGTCTTATTCAGCCCTTTGTGCAGGAAAATTATGTTGATCACAAATTACTGAAGTATGAGCTTATTCAAAAAGGGTATAAGAATATTAAAGTAGTCGAAGATAAACTCCTGCATGAAAAACCATATCCAAAAGAGAACCATGAAGGGTTTAATATTCTTTATTATTTTCCCAAAGACAAGAAGAATATTAAATTTATGAAATGGTTATATGGATACGATATTTACGAACAATTAGTGAATGATCTGGAAAATGTGAATTGGATTATAGTTGATGGTTCTTATGACATGACAAAAATATATCCAATTGTTGATTTTTTTTTACGCCCAACCCGGCATGATGGGGCAAGCAGAATGAGACAAGAATGTGAATTAAATAATATTCCTTATTATTGGAGTCAACAAAACCCAAATATAAAAAAAGCTAAAGAGGAGATAGATAAATGCAGATAGAAACATTTATGGAGCCAGCATCAGACAAACACACAATGAAGAGAGCAGAATATACTCTCAAATTTATGGCATCGCATCTTCGCGGGAAGGCAGAGAATTGCTTAGATATAGGTGATAGCAATGAAGTTGGTAATTTTATTACTAAAGAATTGGAATTGAAAAATTATAATACTACTGGTGATTTAGATTACAATTATCATCCGAATGTCGACATGAAATATGACGTTGTGATTTGTCTTGAAATGATGGAACATTTAATGAGTCCGAAATATTTTCTTATGGAACTGAAAAAATATCTTCACGAAGACTCGCAAATATTTTTTTCTTACCCAAGTCGTCCAAAAATATTATGGACTCACCAGCATTTCCATGAATATGATAAGAAAAGATTTACTTATTTGCTCAATCAATGTGGATATGAAATAATAGATTGGCAGAGGAAATATTTCCCCCAACCAATTTTATCGAGATTGAGGGGTGTTAGACCATTGCTAAGGCAATTCGTAAATTTTGACAATTTGGTCTATGGAAAAATGAAAACCGCAGTATAAAATTATAAGTAATTATAAGGAAATCATTTGAATAGACGCATCCATTCTGATGGATTATTCCAATGACTGGCGATTCGTTTTATAGTGAGCAACTCAATTGCCTCGTAGAACTTAAAATGATATAATAGAAAAGGAAATGAAGCGAGCATTACTATTTTAATTAGTACTCTGACAACAAGTTCCAAATCATTTAAGAACAGCGAAAGGAAATAATATGCGCTTCCCAATAATATCATAAGGGAAATTTTTTTAATCTCATAAGGAATAAAATATACTTTTTGTGAATATTTATATGAAAGCATTGTCATAATTAGAAATGAGATTACCATTGAAACTGCTGAACCGTAAAAATCTAATAGAGGAATTAAAAGTAGGTTTAATGCGATATTTAGAACCGCCCCGCTTATAACAATATATGCATTAAATGTTGTACGCTTTGTGTAATGAAATCCAAGCAGAAACATACTCATCATTCCCAATAGGATGAACGAAAGGGAGATGATTGGAATAAGCGTATACGCTATGTCATATTCGCGGTTGCTTGTAAGCAATTCAATTGCTTCTTTTCCAAAAAGCGAAAGAATCAATGTTCCAATCACCAATAAAAAAACGAAGTAAGTTAAAATTTTCGAAAAAAACCTTTGGGAATCTTTTTGACCGATCATTTTAAAAGCGAAAGGAATAAAACCAATCTGAAAAGACTGAATTAGAAATACTTTTAATACGCTGGCAATTTTATATCCAAGCGAATAAATACCCACGCTGGAAAGAGAGAGAAAATAATTTAATAAATATCTGTCACCAAGAGTAAGGACAGTTGATGAAATATATGCGAATATTAAAGGGAAGGAGTATTTCAACATATCCCAAAGAACTTTATAGTCAATAGAAAACACAATGTTTTTAAATAGCATGGGAAGACAAAGCAAGGTGATAACAGCATGTCCGATAACCTGGCTCAGAATAATCCCCTCAACTCCCATTCCAAGTGAAACTATAAAATATATATTTAGTGTAAGAATTATAATTAACCGGAAAGTCGTAGTAGCAGTGTAAAAAATTGGCTTCTCGTTAAGTCTCGCAATAGTTAAGGGGATGTTGTTGAATATTCCGATTGACGTGGAAAGAAAAAGCAAAATAAAATAATTTGAATAATCCGGTGAATCAAAAAATACTGATGAAAAATTTCCGCTTAACGGAATTAAAAAGACGCAAAGCAAAACGGAAACAACAAAGGTTGTGATGGTGGAAGTGAAAATTAATTTTTTAATTCCCCTTTCGTCTTTTGTCTCAGCGCCCCAGCGCAATAATGCGGTAGGCAGATTTAGATCGAAAATTCCAACTAGTATAAGATTAGAAACTTCAAGGATAGCGAGAATTCCGTAGTCTTCGGTTGTAAGATAATCGAGGTATAAAGGAAGCAGAATCAATCCAACAATCTTGGTTGAAATGTTGCCAAGACTGTAAACAATCGAGTGACGCAGAGTTTTCTTTAATCTGTCTAGCAATATAAAGTCCTACTTGATGGCATTGAGAAAAATATCCCGTTTAACAGACATGCTATATCTTGGACAAACAAATAGTATCATCGCGTTCGCTTTCTTAATTCCAAAAAGAAGCCTACTCCGAGCAATGTCAGCGTAAGTATATTTCCTATCCATACAAAAGTTAAGCTGGAAAAATATGTGTCCGGATGAATTTCGAAACGCAGATTATACTCGCCTGCAGGCACTTCAACTCCTCTTAGCAGATGATTCACTTTAGTAATCTGAATTTCGGACTCGTTCAAATAGGCTTTCCATCCGGGCTGATAGTGAAGTTCGGATAATACCATCAATTGTGGAGCTACGCAATTCACAGTAAAACTAATTTTATTTGGAGTATAATCGGTTAGAGTTATGTCGCCGTCACCCGAAAAAGTTTTGTCGGAGATTCCGCTGTTTGCCAAAACTAATGCAGTCTCGCGGGGATTGAAATCAGACTTATTCATTTTACGAATAACATCCTCAGCGGTTTCAAATTCGGAAATGCTTTTTACGAACCACGCATTGCCCAAAGCGTTTTGATTGATATACAGAATCTGCTTCGATTCTTTTGAGACTGTGGCGAAACTCAGAAAATCTTTATCTATCATCCCGTCTGCCATAATAAAATGACCGTTGAGCATATTTATAACATTCCAATTAATTCTTTCATCGGTCTCCGCAGAATACAAATTATGCTCAATTATATCCTGAATAGACTGCATCTTTATGGCGCTGTAACCGTTTATAGTCGGGTGAAAATACGAATAATGATTTGACTGAAACTCTTTACCGAGCACCAGCAGCCTTTCGGACTTTGGCTGATTGTTTAAGAATTTTGTGATTTCATTTTCACTAAAAACATTTGACTCCAGTAATTCCTGATCGTTTAATTCTATCTTTTCCGCAGCGCGTTTATTTGCGGGAAATAATTCCACTAAAATTAGAATCAACAAACAGGCAACAAATATTTCCTTTTTAATTTTTTTGAACAGCAGAGCAATCGAAATACCTGAAGTAAAAATCACAATTAAAAGCATCCGAATTGTATCGGCAGTTAAAAATTCTTGACGAATAGTTTTTATAATCGAAAGTGTATTTGCATCGTAGCGCCCGGATTCATTAGCTCCCAAATATGAAAAACCTTCTTTCATAAATATTACAGCCAACCCGATGGAAGCTGCAAAACCAAAAACACCCAGCAAAAGTTTAGTATCACGCGGATGCTCTAATTCAAGTAAAGATTTTAAACCGTATCCTGCAAGAATA
>JAHJTX010000219.1 GCA_018829545.1 Bacteroidota bacterium
CGGATGTAATTGAATAGACATACATACCGCTTGTAAGTTGTGAAGCGTCGAAAGTAACTTCGTAAGCGCCGGAATTTTTGTATTCATTGATTAATGATGCAACTTCCTGACCTAACATATCATAAATCTTCAATGTAGTCAAACCAGCTTGAGGAAGATTAAATCTGATAGTAGTAGCAGGGTTAAATGGGTTTGGATAGTTTTGATGTAATTGATAAGCAGTTGGAGTAATACCGTTTAAATCTCTAACTCCAACAACAGGATCAACTAAAACATGATCGCCCATAACACCGAAAACGTTGTTAACTGTTGCAGAAACTAAATTAGGAGTAAAATAAATAAAGTGATCTGTTCCAACACCAGATTCGTTATCATTAACGCCGTTATTTGAAGCTAAGCCCCAATTTGCGCCGAATTTGTATTGAATTCTAAGAGGCCCATAAATTGGGAAAGTTAATTCAATTGACCAGAAATTGTCGCCCGCTGTAACATCAGGAGCAACACCATCGTCTTTTAAGAATTTTACTTTTGCAATATCTCCATCGGGCCATCCGCCGTCCGGCCAAATTAATGGTGGGTTAGCGCCGGCAATAAATACATTGTCAATTGAAGGGAATGCAACCCCGTTTCCATCTTTTGCGCCGTTCATATCAACAACAAATTTAATTGTTGTCGGTTGATTATTAACGGTTTCGTATGTAGCGTCATTGTATCTTCTTTCAACAACTGCGTATTGATTTGTAATATCGTCTTCTGTGTAAAAGTATTCTTTGTCAGAACCGCCTTCCCAGTTAGTTCCACTCGCTGTCACATAAGCGAACTTGTATAATATTTTATCACCTGCTTTTGCGTCAATATTCAAATTATATTCATACAAGTTAGGATCGGAAACACTCGGAGTCATTACTTTGCTACCATCCCACACACCATTAATTCCTCTTAGAGACAAAGTGTCAGTTGCAGCATTAAATCTTTCACCAACAATTTCAAATTCCATATCACAAATAAATGTGGTGGAAATTGGAATTTGTGGGCGTCCGTCATCATTGTTATAGTAAACCGGCTCTAAAACAATCGGTATTGAACCGACTGATAATTTTCTATTACCGCTACTTTCACTATTATCCCAATTTGTTCCGATGAGGTATTTGTACTCTATATCTGTTCCAGTATTAATCTGAAAAGTTACAGTATAAATTGAATCTCCATCAGTATCTAACATATCCGGAGAATCTGCGGGAGACCAGTTTTGAAATGATCCGGCAACTCTTACAACATCTGATGCAGGATTAAAATTACCTTTTGTAATTTGAACACCCATATCAACGTTAAAAGTTACATCAACCGGAAGTGATTCATTTACTACTTTTTGAATTCTTGGAGCAGCAGAAGAGAATAAACCGATGTAAGCTGTTTTTCCATCAGGTGCAAAATCAAGCCCTCTGGGATAATCGTCAGATATAGCTTTGCCCAGATAGGCAAAACCCTCTGTAACGGTTTTGTTTGCTACATTGTAAGCATACCATACTTTATGACCGTAAGCTGTTCCTCTGCTGTCATTCGACCACCATAAATCTCCGGTAGCCGGATTCCATGCAGTTGATTCAATTGAAGAACCTTCGAATAGTGAATCAGTTAATTCAAAAGCTGTGAATTCATCCGGTCTGCTGTAAACAAAACATTTTGTTGCAGTGAAAGCAGTCCAATAAATTGTATTACCGTCTGCAGAAACTTCCATTGTGCGGGCAATATTTTTAGGACCAACAACAGCATTTCCTTTATAAGATAAATCGCTGCCATCGTAAATAGCAATAGCAGTAGTTCCACCGCCGACGACCGGACCAACGAAGATATCTCCATTGTCAGCTGCAGAAGGAGCAGTTGGTGAAGAACCAAGTTCGGTAAGATCTTTTCTTGCAAGACCTTCGCCGGTTTTATAGTCAATCTTGAACATTTTGCTGGTGCCGGATTGTACATATAAAATGTTACCGTCTGCAGCTACGCCCATACCGCGGCACCTACCTTTCAAAGTGTCAACCACAAATCCGCCGCCGGTTGAAACCGTGTAAATTGGCGAAAATGAAGCTTCGGTTCCATCGGCATTAAAAACATAAATACCAGTAGTTAAGATAGTATCCCCTTCCTGAGGTATCCAATTACTATAGTAATAAGAGGATGTCCAAACTTTGCCGTCAGGATCAACAGCAATACCATGTGTACCGCCTTTAACTGAAGTATCCGGCCATGCACCCTGGTTTGTCCATTGGGCTGAGACAGTTGATGCCAAAAGCATTACAACTGCCAAAATAGTTAGAAGTTTTTTTGTCATAGTTACTCCTGTTGTGTAAGTGATTAAATTAGTGAAACAATATGTGTATAAAATAATAAATTAATTACCTCTTCCATAATATGGAGCGCCGGTTTTTTCTAAATCTACACGAACAATCATTTGCTTCTGTAATAGGTTTGCAGCCGCGTCTACAACCTTTTGCCGCGAGTAATAAAGATTGTTTCCCGTACCCCATGCAAAGTTAAGAACAGGTCCGTTTATTAAACCTGTATAAACATACTTAAAAGTTTTATCTGGATTAACTGCAATTAGCGCCTTATCGTTAATTAGTTCAGCGTTGGTTCCAATATACAAAACACCATCTGAACTAAACGTGATTGCAGTCGGTTTTGTCAGAGGGAAATTAGCCGAAAAATCGAAATAGATTTCTTCGGCGCCAAGGCTGTCTGCATTTATAATTTGCATTTTTCTTATTTTTGCTTCTCCTGCGTTTCCGGTTGCAACATAAACATAACCGTCATAAATTCGAAGTGAATTCACAACCGGTGTAAAATTAAATTGTTTTAATGACTTATCCAATTTAATTCTAAACAAAGAACCGCCGTCTCCGCCAGCCCACATATTTTTATCTACATCAAAATCCAAATCATAAAATTTTACCGTACTGCTTGCTGCAACAGCATAAGTTGCCGGAGCCGCTCCTGCAGTAATTTCAAAGATAGCTCTAACTCCGCGAACTCCGTAAATCTTATCATTCGGACCATACTTAATAGCATTATAAAAAGTTTCGCCGCCTTTTGGAGCGAAGTTAGTAACCAAACCGCCGGTGATTTTATTTATTCCCTTTGCTATGTTATCTGCAACAAGAGAAAAATACAGCACGTTATTTTTATCGTTTGTAATTGCGTATGGATGTTCAAAATCCTTAAATGCATAAAAATCTGCAACGCCGGCTTTAAGAGAGTATTGAACGGAATCGCTGAAGTTTGCCACCTTATGAACTCCGATGAATAAATAAACAGTATCCTTTACATAATTGGGCGCTTTTACGGTTAGACTAGTGCTGGTTGCGCTTAGAACTTTAGCAACCCTGTTATTAAATTGCACAAAATTATTTTCCGGTATTGTGCTGAAATTGGAACCGGTAATTGTAATTTCCGTAATTCCGGCTAATGCTGTGGCAGGAGGATTTACGCTAGTAATTACTGGAGTATCTCCCAATGGTTTTTCTTTGTAAACCGAATCAGTCGGATCGTCCTCGCAAGCAGCAAAGAATGCAACGAGTAAAACGATAGCTGCAAATTTGATTAGGTAATTTGCTAAGGTAAATTTTTTATTTTTCATCTTTTTTTCCAAATTGTATAATGTTATTCATACTTCAATTTGTGTTTATTAAAAAGCAAAATTCAATGTGAATTGATGAACCTGATCGAAAATTCCAAAATCCAGATATGCATAATCAACACCCATTCTCAATCCGGCTAACTCCTGCTGAACGCCAATACCAGCGTTAATTCCCTGTTCGTCGGTTGGATAGATATACCCTAATCGAAGAGATACAGCATCAAACACGGTGTATTCAAATCCCATATTCAACTGCTCGTCAAAGTCGCGTGAGTGGACGGCATCAACACTTACGAGCAGCTTTTGAAAATCATCGCCCATTTGAATTAAATCCATAACATTAATAGAGGCGCCGATTTTGAAAGTAAGCGGTAATTGGAAACTTTCTTCAATGTAAGTTAGTTCTTCCGAGAAGTTGCGAATATTCATTCCAACGTTAAGACTCTTGAAACCGGTTTTATAAATTATACCAAAATCAAAAGCTGTAACGTCAATATCAAATGATTTTTTTTGATAACTACCGTCAGTATTAAATCCAACTACATGCCCGCCGCTTAAATCTTGATATACATATTTTACATTGCCACCGACAGAGAATTTTTCGGAAAGAGCAATTGCGTAACTTAGTCCGAAAGACATTGCACTTGGACTGAATTTACCAAGATCAATGTAGCCTAAACCCGATCGAATTGTTCTGTCAAGTTTTCCGTAATCAACTGCTGTGTAAGCAAAACCAACAACTCCATAATCGCCGTCGAAAGGAGCAAACGCTAGGCTTGCATAAGTATAATTAATGTCTGCAATCCATTGTGTCATACCAAGCGTGGCAGTTGCAAAATTAGTTTGATTTGCCATTGAAGCGGGATTAAAAAATATTGCGCTTGAGTTATTAATCTCTAGCGAGGTTACAGCACCGCCGAACGCAGTAGACCTTGCGTCGTTAGAAACGCTTAAAAACTTTAATCCGGTCTGCGCTCTTTTATCGCGGTCTTGAGAATAAATAGCGTTCGTAAGCAACCCGATGATTAGTAAAGCAATTATAATTTTTGTGTTTTTCATGTCTCTACCTTAATCTTTATTATCGAACAACGACAAATTTTGCAATTTCCGAATTACCGGTGTTATGATCTGTAATAACGGCAATATAAAGACCGCTAACAATCATTTGATTTGAATATGTTCTCAAGAACCAGTATGCAGCGCCGCTGCCATCAGTATGCACAATTGTTTCAATTAACTCCCCTAACTCAGTATAGATTTTTATTGTACTGCTTCCTGAAATATTAAGGAATGCTATTTTGTTTTCCTCACCGGGGAATAATAGCTCTTTATTGTCGGCGCTTATTATATACGGATTAGGAACAACTCTAACGGCGCTGGTTATATCCGGCAAACCGGGAGTTTTACTGTATGCAGGTTTATAAGTTTGCGTGTAAAACCTATGGCTTTTAAGTGTATGAGCCGGAGTTTTCAAATCAGCATCCGCAGGCACGTCAGCACCCAGCGCTTGGATGTAATAGAAGTAAGAAACGTCTCTAACCAAAGCCGTATCCTGATATTCACGCGCGGTTGATGGTAAGCTGGCAACTAGCTCATATTTAGAATAGTATTGATTATCCGCATATCCGTCAACATGATTGGTTGTTGTTCGGTAAATCTCAAATCCATTTGGGTTTTCGCCGGTAAATATATCCCATTCAAGCTTAATTTTACCGCCTTGGGATAAAACGCTGAAATCGCGCGGAGGTAATGGAGGTTTTGGCAGATCCCAATTTTTCTTTTCTGCTAGAGCTTTAACTTTTCTAAAAGTTTTGAATAAGGAATCTTTAGCGGTTAGAACAAATTGATTTTTTACAACATCCGAAATAGCTCCGGATTTATATTGTATTCCGTATTCAATATTTTTTTCTCTGCTTAAGCCATCGGCTGCTTCTACAATTGTAATTTGAACACTGTCGCCAAAAGGAATTGTGTATGGACCGTAACCGTTGGCAAAAGAATGACCGGCACGAATACCTAATGAGGGATCTGCAGTAGAACCTGCAAAATCGCCGCCGGTAACAAATTCTGCATGGCTTTTATCTCTATGCCCTTTAGCCATCAAATTATATCGCCTCTGCATCTGAGCAGCATCAAAAGTATTTGAAGCATATAATAATTCATGGTTAGAATCGATGTAATCTGTAGTTTTTGGCTGCTCAATATCGTCGCTTTTATCGGTAGTTGATTTCTGTGCATATAAAGTGAGAACCCCCGGGAATTGTGATGCGCCTAACCGTCCTACAGTATCAGCAGGGTCAATTCTTGCGCCGTATCTCCCAGCATCCGTATACCAAATCGGTCCGCCAATGTTGTTATAAGCAACCCACTTATCTTTGTAATAACCATGCCACGCATATTGAAATCTAAGCTGATCAGGATTATCAGTATCCGATCTGAAGGCGCCGCGCTCATCGTTCATTGTGTTTAAGCCCCATGCAACCGGATCGCCAAAAAGAATTCTAATTTCGCGAGCTGGTGCTAATCTGTATTGGGAATAAAAGTAAACATCTTCCAACGTACCGGAAGTTCTTTCAATCTCCGGATCGCCGTCAGTATTTCCGTTATTAATAAAGGTATATTCAGTAATTATATAATTATTGTGATATTCATTAGAGAACTGAAATATATTTCTCTTCATCGTAACGCCCATTTGAGTGTTTACTACACTGTAGAGCATTCTGTCGTAAGGCAGATCATCCTCCACGTAATCAATATCGGGAGTGTAGAGATATGTTTCTTCGCCATCAACTCTCACGGGAGTTGGTTCAAATCTGTTTACGGCGTAAAACTCAATCGGGAAAAATTCTCCGGCTCCAGCAAGCGGTCTTGGTCCGCAGCTAACAACCTTATAATCGAATTTCAATCCATCGGGTTCGGTGTAGTTTTTGCTTCCAATCCAAATACCTTTTGCAGCCTGCATATCTTGATGTCTAAAAGCCGCAGGCCATCTCCAGCCGGCTTGCTGCTGCTTTTCAAATCCGTCTTCTTCTCTTTCGCTTCCTATACTAGAAAACCAGTTATGCAAATCTCCAACTGCAATCCACTTATTTACCACTTGAGCATTTGAGGAAATACCAAGAAGTAAAAGGACGGCAAAAGTCAATATCAAGAAGTTTTTATTTTTCAATTTCATGCTTTCCTCTGGTGTTAATTTTATATAGCTATATTAAGTTTAATTCCGTACAAAATATCACGCGGGTTCAAGAAGGTAAAATATCCAAAGTTAGGCATATCAATATATGCTTTATCCTTTAGAAGCTTATCCATTCTCTTATCGCCAACTCTGCTCCATTCCGTTCCGTTGAATTCAAAATATCTCTGCTGCGAAGCATCGTAATAAATTAAATCTAGAGTAGGAGAACTAACCGCATTCAAGTTTGTTACGGCTTTTATAGGAGTGAATGGAGTACCAGTTTTTCTATAGTCGCCCGGTTTATCATTCCCGGGAATGTTGACGTATCCAAATTTATCATCAACAATATCGGCTTTTAAGTGAAGCGATTTGAAGTAGTCTCTCTCATCAAAGTAATCAGAGAAACCGGTTGACGAAAGTCTTTTACTATTGAAAAGATTATCAATCTCCATATAGAAAACTAAATTGAACATTCCAAAATCAAATTTCTTTGATAACCTCAAGTTCATATTATAATAATCGAGCCATTGGAGGTTGTTTGTTGTTTCTCTTGATATGCCGCCTTCGCCAGCCCAGCTATAATAACTGCCCGCTTTCCACGAGCTAAGAATATTTGCGCGGAAGCCTTCAAGAATATACATGTCCATAAATTTTGGACCAAATTCATCGGGGGTAAATAAATCGATATTCAGCCTTGCGTATGGTCTTGGAACCGGCTTCGCTTGCTTATACCAAGCGTCTCCAAGATCACTGATGTAGTTACCCTGCTCAACAGAAGATTGATAGTATCTTCCCCATCCAAATCGCCCGCTGGTGCTGACCATGTATGTATAGTTAAAAAAGCCTTGAAACCAGTTGCCTCTATTTTTTGTCAACTCAAATTCGAAGCCTCTAATATCTCTGTACTGAATAGGTTCCGGACGAATGTAGTTTACAGTTCCACTATTATTGATATAGTTTATATCGAAAGCTTCATTTGTAATATCTTTATAATAACCGGTTAATCTTAACAAATACTGATCTAATAAATTGTGTTCGTAACCGATTTCATATTGAATTGTTCTTTCGAACGGAGCTTCGGGGTTTGCGATTCTCTCAAGTCTTCCATCGTACTCAACTGTTTGCAAATACAAACCTGAAGGAATGGGCAGCGCATTAAAGTGACCGTAATTGAAGAACAATTTGCTGTTGACTGAAATCGGGAATGCTATTCCTAATCGAGGACTAACTGTTAGTTGCGATGGAAGGTCTTTCATTTTAACAACATCGTCACGCGTTGCAGAATAAACTGCAGCAAATCCCTGTTCGTATTCACCGTAGTCATACCATTTTGAATTTGGATCTGAGTAATCGAGCCTAACGCCAATGGTTGCAACCATAGCCTCGAATTCTAATTTATCTTGAATATAGAACGCGCCTTGAATTGGGAAGGTAGTCCACTCATAATCGCGGTTATTTGCGGCATATTGGGATCTCAAAGCATAATCAACCTGATTGTGCGTATACTTAAATTCAAATCCGGTTTTAAACTCATTGGATTTATCTAACTGCGTATTAAAATCGAACTTGATATTAAAATTTCTAACCTTACTGCTGTCGCGCGATTGACTGTAAATAGAGCCCATCATCATTGAACTTCCGTTTACCACCGATGAAGGGCCTTGATAATATCCGAAAGGAGCTTCATCAACATAATAGCCATTTCCAAAAAGATATTGCGGAGTTAAATTCCTAGTTCTTCCAGGGTTTGTATTGTAATCGGAAGCAAATGAACTCAATATCAATTCGTAATATGTGCTTGAGCTAATAGCATGAGTAAGTTTTAAGGCAAAATTATTGTAATCTACAGTCGTAGGCGTAAAGTATGCATTGGAATAAATTACGGCATCCGTATAATTTCCGTAATCAACTCTGTTAGCTAAAGCCCAATTTTCTTTGAATAATCCAGGTCCACCGGATGTACTTGTGTTTGTTCCGGACTGCTGACCAAACATAGTTTCTGCCATGAGTTTCATGCCGGGCATTATATCTGAGGTTAACTTAAATGATGCGGAGTAATCAGCATAATTATCTGTTGAAAGCGGCAGTAAAAGCATTGTTCTGTTTTCTTTGTAAGAAGTAAAAAATCTTAATCCACCCAAATCTTTACTGATTACTGGAACAGGTCCGCCAAAGCTCATATCAACGTCATAATCGCCTCTTTGAATTTCCATATTCTTTCTGTGCTGCCATAAGAATAATCTTTGTGCAGCTTCCGGAGTAAGATCATCAGCCGGATTGCTATTGGAAAGAGTGTTTAATGAAACAGTATTCCAGCCGTCGAAAGCGGGATATTGATTTTGTGTGTATTGATCCCAACCTCCGCTTCTTGTTCCATTCCAGGCAACAGCGTCATCCAAATATGGTCGTAAGTAATAAGAATTTGGATCATTCGGGCTATTTCCAAAATATTTTGGATATGCCCCTCTATATTGACCAAGAAGCCCGAAGGTATATTTCTCTTTGCTTCCTTCTTTAGTAACCACTTTAACAATACCGGAACGCGCTTCACCTGTTTCTGCAGTAAAGCCGCCTGTTTCAATTCTCAAATGTTCTACAGAAGTTAAACTAATGTTGGAATAAGGAGTATTATTTCTTCCGTCTCTAAGAGTAATGCCGTTTACCTGATAAACAATCTCATCGTCGCTGCCTCCGCGAACAGCGTCTCCATCAATACCAGCCTGTAAATTTATTACACCTTGAATACTGACAACAGGCAAATTTTCTATTTCGGTAATGTTAAGGTTAACGCCGCTTGCCGCTACATCTCTTAGGACAATTGGTGTTTGTGCAACAACAACAACCTCTCCGGTTTGAATTGATTCTTCAATAAGAGCGAAGTCAATTTCCGTATTTAAATCGATGTTAACTCTGCATTCAAGAATCCTCTGCGGAGAATATCCTATCATCGAGGCTCTGAGCGCGTAAATTCCGGGCGATACATTTAAAATTGTGTAGTGCCCGTCAATATCTGTAGCCGCACCCATTGAGGAACCCTCAATTAGAACGTTAACGCCTATGAGCGCTTCGCCTGTTTTTTGATCGGTTATGGTTCCGGTTATTTTTCCGGTTTGTGCAAATACGTGAGGCGATAGGAACAGAAGTAAAAACAATGAAAGGAGTATAATCTTCTTCATATTAAATTCTCCCAAAAGTTCAAATGAAGTAACCAGCAATATTTAGTTTATTTAGCCAACAACTTGAATAATACATAAAAATGTTTTTGTGTGTGCATAACATAAATTATTATTTTTTTTAAAGCAAGAATAAGTTACATGTATCCAAAATTTAGATAAATATTTTTATGTTTTCTAAAACTTAAAGCGAATACCAATTACAATTATGAGTAAGCTACAAAAAGCAAATAAACCGTCTACCTAAGTACATATTTTCATAAATATTGTGACTTAACATTTTTGTAATTAGTCATCATACTTTATTTGTTACTACTCAGCAGCCACATAAATTGTAATTCAAAATATGCCACAAAGACACGAAGACACAAAGTTTCACTAAGTTCTACTAATAAATTCTTTGTGCTTCTTAGTGCCTTTGCGCCTTAGTGGCAAAAAAATCATCC
>JAHJTX010000220.1 GCA_018829545.1 Bacteroidota bacterium
GATGATTTTATGGGCTTGCAGTATAACAATGCAGGTGTTTGGGAAACTATTGATGTTGTTGGATTGTTAGGAGAAGATCCTGGAGCAGCATGGAAAGTTGCAGGAGTTTTAGATGCAACAGCAAATCATACATTAGTAAGAAAAGAAACAGTAACACAAGGTAACACAGATTGGGCTGTCTCTGCTGGTACAACAACAGAAGATTCAGAATGGATTGTTTATGATCAAGATAACTTTGATTACATAGGTTTGCATCCAGGTACAAATGTTGTTCAAATTCCAAAAATCTTCTTCTCAGAATATATTGAAGGAAGTAGTAATAATAAAGGTTTGGAAATTTATAACGGTGGCGATGCAGAAGTTGACTTAACAAAGCTTGTAATCCTACAAGGAACGAATGGCGGTTATTGGGCTTATGCACATGCATTCCCAGCAGGAGCAACTTTAGCCGCTGGTGACGTATGGGTTATCGTTGCGGATCAAGTAAATTCAGCATTATACGATACTACAAAAGCAAATGAAGTTTTAAGCTATCCAAGTGTAACTCACCATAATGGAGATGATGCACGAGCCATTGCAATGATTGTAGGAACAGATACAACACTAATTGATGTAATCGGTTTAGTTGATGGTATTGATCCTGGAACAGGATGGCCTGTTGCGGGAATTGCAGATGCAACGGCAAATCACACATTAGTAAGAAAAGAAACAGTAATAGTTGGCAATGCAGATTGGGCTGCTTCAGCAGGCACAAATGCAGATGATAGCGAGTGGATTGTATGGGATCAAAATGATTTTACAAATCTCGGATCACATCCATACATTCCCCCTATTGATTCTTTAGCAACTTTAGCTTCTATACCAGCCCCAACAAACGGAGATTTAGCTGTTCAACCTAATGAAAACGCGAAAATTAAACTTGGCTGGGGTTATCATCATAATGCTGCTTATGTTGAACCTGATAGTTTTAAAGTTCTTTTTGCAGAGAATGATAGTTTAACAAATGCCGCGGTATATAAAGTCGCGCACGTAAGCGGCAATTCTGATTATTACCAAAAAATAGAAGTAACCGTAGAGTATGGAAAAACATATTATTGGAAAGTTATTCCGTTCAACTCTACAGGCGAAGCCGTTGGCGCTGAGCTCTGGTCTTTTACTACAATAGATCAGCCTATTCCATCTAATGATTTAAACCTAACATTCGAAGATACTGCCGATGTTCCGAATTGGAGTCATTGGGATGAAGCGAATTTGTACACTACCGAGGCTCTTAATGATACTGCAGGCGTAAATAAAAGCGGCGCATTGGAATTAGGAGACGGCGGTTATGGCTTTATAGCAAAACGAAAAATTACCGCAACTTCCGGTCATGATTTCAGATTGAAGGTAGATATTAAAACACTAGGTTGGAATAATCCGGGGACATATCCGCTTTACTTATTTGTTCAAGGTTTTACCACAACTGATTCTGTTCTAATTAATTCTGATAGTGCATTCACTACCTTTACTCTAGAGGGAAGAACAAGCAGTGATTCCGGCTATGTGCGCATAGCAGGTGTGAACACACTTGGACAAAATTATGTTTGGGTAGATAACTTATTTTTTGACGATAGCGCTTATATAGAACCGGTAATTCCTTTTGCAACTATCGCTCAAATTCAAACATCAGTAGATACTACAGATGTTTCGCCATACAAAGGACTAAAAGTAAAGACTTCGGGAATTGTAACTGGAGTAAGAAGTAACGGATATTATCTGCAAGACGGCGATGGCGCATGGAACGGCGTTTGGACTTATGATCCAACTAATAAGCCGGCAAGAGGCGATGAAGTTGAATTAACCGCTAAGGTCGATGAATATTACGGACTAACAGAACTTCTTGATGTGGTAGCATTCGAAGTTACAAGCTCCGGAAATCCAGCCCCGATTCCAGTTCTGCTTTCTACACTAGATGCAAATCAAGAACAGTGGGAAGGAGTTCTTGTTAAAGTTGAAAAAGCAGTTGTCACTAATGCAAATCTTGGTAACGGCGAATGGATGATTGATGACGGATCAGGCCAAGTAATAGTTGATGACTACATGTACAAATTTACTCCTGATAGCGGAAAGACTTATAATGTAACAGGTATCGGTCACTACTCATTCAACAATTACAAAATAGAGCCTAGAGATTCCGCCGATATCATAATTATTTTACCGGACCCGAAAATACTTTACGCTTTGGAACATACCCCGGGCGATTTGTCAGTTTCAGTAATCAATAATGGTAGAATCGGTCAGATTACAGGACTTGGTAATGGCGTTAACTGGAAAGGTCAAAATGGTATTTGGAGAGGCTCTATACTTTTAGGTACCAATGGCAGAGGCAAAGCGGTTGGAGCAGCGCATAATAATTCACCCGATTTTGCAGATATGGTAAGTTTAACTGCCGAGTTTCTTGATGGTATTCAGACTGAAGGGGATTTTGAGCAAGTAACCAAAGCCACATTTACAGATAGTTTGGCAAGTAATCCTTATTATTTGGAAGTTAAACAACATACTTATTCTAAAACAGGTGAGGAAGTTGTGTTCTTTAGATACGGTATCACGAATACAACTGAAAGCAATGTTGAAGGAGTACACGTTGGAATGTTTCTCGATTGGGATGTTGACGGAGACAATTATACTAAGAATAAGGGCGGTGTTTCTGAGGCTGAACATCTGGTTTATGTATACGGTTCTGTGTCACCACATTATTATGGCGCTGTTGCGCTGAACGGATTAAACGGCGCTAAAGTTACTGGAAATAATGATGAAGATGTTGAGGTTTTGAGAACATCGTGCTTCAACTATATTTCGACGCTGGATACCAACCCATGGACTACTGACGGTGATATGAGAAGTTATCTCGGGTCTTATGTTGGCGATATTCCAATAGGAGAAACTAAATGGGTAACATTTGCAATTGTTGCCGGCGATAATTTGCAGATGATACGCGATAATGCCAATAATGCATTCATATTAGCTAAAGCTGAAGGATGGACGGATATTACAGTTGATGTTGATGACTTGGCTGGCATTCCGCAGACTTATGATTTAGCACAAAACTATCCTAATCCGTTCAACCCCAGCACTACAATACGCTTTGCATTGCCTTTTGACAGCAACGTAAAAATAAAAGTATATAACTTGCTCGGACAGGAAGTAAATACTTTACTTGATAATGCGAAGAGTGCAGGATATCACGAACTGAAATGGAATGCATCAGACTTAGCTTCGGGAGTATATTTCTACTCAATCGAAGCCACTGCGGTTGATAATTCCAAGAGTTACAATTCAGTTAAGAAGATGATGCTATTGAAGTAATTCTTTTATTCATTTTCTAATTATTTAAAAGGACCCGCACTAGCGGGTCTTTTTTTTATATAACACGGATTTAACGGATGATCGCGGAAAATAATTTATAAACATTTTGTGTCTTAGAGACTTGGTGGCAATAGTTGATGGCTTAGACAACCCACTCCTCACCGAAGGTGGATCAGTGTCCCATTAAAAAATAGACTTTACAAAAACGTAACTGTAAAAGTTGTTCCGGTATTTTTAACGCTCTTAACTTCAATGCGCAAGTTGTTAAGATCGCAGTAACGTTTCACCAAAGCAAGTCCCAATCCGTTGCCCTCAAACGAGCGTGTGTAGCCCTGCTCTTCCTGAGTGAATGGTTTAAACAAATTTGGAATGTAATCTTCGGCAATGCCTATGCCGCTATCAGCAATATCTACGGCAAGCATATTGTCGCGGTCCAGATAAAGTTTAATCTCAACTTTTCCTTTGGGTGTGTATTTTATTGAGTTATCAACGAGATTGGCGAAAATTTGATAGATGCTGTATTTGTCTGCAAAAATTTCTGCGTCTTCAATATTTGACGAAAGTGATAAATTAAGATTCTTTGCTTTTGCATAGCCGGAGTATTCCTGACTGATGGGTTCAAGAACTTCTGCGAATAATTCGATTTTTGTTATAGACGGCTCATAAATTCCCGTTTGAATCTCAGCCATGTTTAATATTAAATCGATAGTCCTGATAATCCTTTGCCCAGCGGAGCTGATTGAGGTAAAATAATCGTCCAAATTATCGTTCACATTATCGCTAATGTCGTCTTTTAGCAATCCCATATAACTTAAGATTATATTAATTGGCGATCGAATTTCGTGAGACATCTGCGCAAGAAATTCGGTTTTTAAAATGTTGGTTTTTTCGGCGGCTTCCTTTGCCAGCTTAAGCTCACTTTCAATTCTTTTCCTCTCGGTAATAACGCTGTGCGTTCCAACGAATCTGAGGGCTTTCCCGGTTTCATCACGTTTAACGATTTTTCCCTTCGTTAAAATCCAGTCAACCTCGCTATTTTTTCGCTTAACTCTGAACTCGCATTCAAATCCAGGTATTTTCCCTCTCAAGTACTCTCTAATATTTTCAGCGAATATTTTAAAATCCTCCAGAAAAGTATATTTCCGCATCAAGAAAAAATTGCCGTCAATAATTCCCGTGTCGAATTCAAACATCTCTTGTGCACGAGCGCTCAAATAAATTTTGTTTGTTGTCAAATCCCAATCCCAAAAACCGTCGTTCGCTCCTTCTAAAGCAAATTTTAATCTCTCTTCGCTTGTCTGCAACTCACTGCTGCTCTCCTGAACTTTATTTATCATAAAATTAAATTCATCGTAAAGCGAACCGATTTCATCTTCACTAGTCTTTTTAACTCTAATTGAATAATTGCTTTCATCAGTAATTTTACGGGCAACATCCGCAAGGCGGAGTATAGGTTCAGAAATATAGGACTGAAGTCTTAAAGCGAGGAAGTACGTCACCATAAAAACAATTAATAAAGTAATAAGTATCCATCGAATTGACTTATTTATTTCCTGATTTATTTCGGATGTTGAGACTGCGATGATAATAAATCCGATAGGCTCTGTGTTTGTATTTAAGATATGTTTTGAGAAAAGATGATTTTTTTCAAGAAAAATATTTTCGGAATTCACTTCCTTAGGTATTTGAACTCTTCCCGAATTTTTGTTTACATAACTCGCAACCTCAATGTTATTTGAATTATATAAAACAAGAAGTTCAATTTCAGGAAACACACTAAGTCTTTTCAAAACTGCTTCAGCCACATCGTATCTTTTAAAGTCCACCGCTGCCGCACATTCATTTTGTACAGACCGAACATGTAAAGAAGCGTCATGAATTAAATGCTGTTCGATACTTTTTACATTGCTTAGAATGCTGAATGCAGTACTGCCGATTCCAACGACGCCAACTAGTGCCATTATAATCGATATCAGTTTATATTTAATCGATAGTTCTCTGAATAATTGTAACATCTAATTCCTGTTCATTGGTTCTGCCAACTTCAACAATGAAGGAGGCGCATACAAACCGGATCTTTTAAGCGCGTCTTCATTTATTTCGAATCTAATACGATTTTCTGAAATATAAAAATTTACATGAATACCCAACTTAGAATAACCTTTAGAATTTCCAAATGTTAAAATAGGTTTATTTACTATTTTAATAAGCATTTCGAGTAAATCTGCCTTTGGAATTTCGGCAAAGAAAACCGAGTTACATTTTAAGAGATCAGCCGAACTTCTTACTTTTTTCACTTTAATTTCTTTGTTGAAAACCTGCCGTTCTTTAAACAATTCATCTAATAATTTGCCGAATTTATCATCGCCGTAAACCCCTATATTAAAAACTGTGTCGTCCAATGTATTTTCCGGCCAGACAAGATAAGAAGAGATTTTATTAATTAGTACAGCATGGATTTCTTTTTCTTTTGGCTGGGCGTAGTAATTCAACTGAAGCGAAAGAAGAAAAATCCACGCCGTTACAATTGAGGGAAATTTAATACGCCAAAAACTAAAATTCATAGTCAAAGCCCAAATCTATTCTTCGCATGTCTTGTAAAACAACGGGCGCTCCCCACTGCGCATTTATTGTCTGCCCGTAATATTCGTTGTCAAAAATATTTTTAACTCTCACATATATTGAAAATCCATCGAGGATATTATTAACACGTAAATTTGCGTTGGCAAGAAAAACCGGATCGAAATTAATGTATCCTTCGCTGTCCGAAAGGATTGCGTACTTTCCGGTTGTATGATTAGACTTAATTGATTTTCTGCTCAGCCAAAATAATTCGGTGTAGCAAGAAATCATTCCGCGTGTGTATTGAAGACCCAAATGGATTTTATGGTTCGACACATGATTTTTGTTTACATGGATTTCTTTATTCAATACTTTGTCCTCTCCAAGTATCAAAGAATAATTTGCCGATGCGGTTAATCGATCAAAAAGGGTTTTACTAGCGGATAAACTGAAACCGTATCTCCTTCCGCTGCTAACATTGCGGCTCATCAATATCGGTACGCGATAGTTTGTGCCGCCAACATTCACAAATGCAGAGTCGCCGGTTGTTACGCTTTCTACAATTGCATCTTCAAGAATATTGAAAAACATTCCTGCATTAATATTTATTTCTTTGGAGACATAGCTCCAATCAAATTGATGCGAAGAATTCTTTTCAGCTTTTAAATTGGTGTTTGGTTTTATCCATGAAAAAGTAGTAATGCTTTCAAAGAAAGACTGAGTTACGCTAGGGGCAATATAACCCGTGCTGAAGGTAAAGCGCAGTAAATGATTCCCGCGATTGTAAATGAATGCGACACGCGGCATAAAAGTAGGTTCATGCAGAGAATGGTGATCTATTCTTCCGCCAAAAGACATTATCAAATTTTCAAAAGCGGTGTAATTAAACTCGGAAAAAACCCCCCAGTTTTTAAAATAGTGCTCAAACTTGTTCCTCTGCGTTTCCGTAGAAATAGGTTCGCCGCCCTTGCCTTCGCTAATAACGGGAATTCCCCTTATATCCTCTAATTCAATTCCAGAAACGTTTTTAATTTTGTCGCTTATCTCTGCAATGTTTTGAATTTTGTACGCATAACTTTCTGTCTTAAAATAGTAGTACTTTCTTCCGCCGTAGGCAAAAAGAGAATCGCTTCTATTTAAATCGCCAGTGTATAGGTTTGCCGTACGTGGATCGAACTCATTCTTTTTCCATTGAAACTCGGCTTCAAGATTTAGCAGATTGTTATAATTAGAAGAATAGTGGAGCGCGAACTGTTGATTTACAAATGCCAAACGCGTTGAGTATTCAACAACGTATAAGTTTGGATTTGAGCCGTATGTTTCTGCAACATCTATGTCGAATAAATTGTAGTGCAGAGAAAAATCCTTGTAATTAAATTTCAAACCCAAATATTTGTTATCGCTTGCACGGTAAAACTGTTCGGTGTACGGATGATCCGGAAACACTTCACGTAGTTTGTAGGCAAGGCTAATTTTTGTGGGATCTTGCTCATCACTTCTGTAATTAAAATAATTTATACTTCCGAAAATGTCTTCTTCAAATTTGTGTGAAACGCCGCCGTAAATTCTCTGCGAATTAAATGTGCCCGAACTATAGCCCGCGTATGATTTACTTTCTTTTATTGTGATAATATTAATCATTGCTCCGAACGCATCTCTACCATACAAGGTTGAATTTGGACCGTTCACGATTTCGATTTGTTTTACGGAATTAAGAGGAATAGAATTTAAGCCGAGGAAAATACCTTCGCCTCCCTCATCGTTAATTTCAAGTCCGTCAATAAGAATTAGTATTTTATTATTCCCGGAATCACCGCTTCGCAGCCCTTGAAAATTTACGAGACCGCCTTTTGTCCAATGCCCTTGCTGCGATTGAATTTGAAAAAATGGAAGCGATTGAAACACATCCATTAAATCGTGGTAGCCCCTTTCCTTTATTTCCTTTTCGGAAATGACGGTAACTTTGGATGACGTTTCAAATATATTCTGCTCCCATTTTGCAGAAGTTACAACGGATATATCCATTAGTTCCGCAATTGACAGATCGAACAATTCGGAAGTCTTAGCTGTATCTTGAGAAAATATATTGGAAAAAAGAAACAACGCTACAAGTACGGTGATTTTAATTTTTATTCCAAACATGCTTCGTTCCCGCTACAATAGTTATTCGATCATCATTGATTAATAATGCAAAAATGAAATCACGGGAAAATACAAAAAGTCTTGAAAATTTTGATGGTAATTTTTACGATTTGCACAGTATTTGCCCTTTTGCGTCGGAACCGTTATTCAAACAAAACACAATCATCTGTGGGGTGATACTATTTTAGAATAATAATTTTCCGATCGGATAAATAGAGACTCAAAAGTAAAATTTTTTGTTGCAAATGAAATTCTGTTTTGCCAATTTGCTTTCAATCTATTCAGAATATTCTCCTCCAATATTAATTTCCATTTCTCGAAATAATTAAAATAAACCAGGGTGAAGATATGAGACAATTCAAAATAACATCTCGTTTGTGTTTAACTATTTTATTCACTATTTCAGCTTATTCTTTTGGTCAGAACTTTTCCGGCGTTTACTACCATGAAGAGCAAGGCAATATCATTAATCTGAAAATTAATCAGGATGAATCCAGCAACATTACCGGATCGTTGTCGAGTGCACAGGGCGCTTCATATACTTTAGAGGGATTTTCAAGCGAGGGCGCGGCAGTGGGTGTTTGCAGAGATAACCAGGGGAGCGTTTACTTCGAAGCCTACTTTGAAGGCAATCAATTGATTTTTACTCTGATGGAGATGGATGAGTACAATATGCCCGATTACGATAATGCTACTCAAATTATATTTGCAAAGGGAAAAGCTAAATCTACCAGCCCTGCTACCGGTACAGATAAACCCAGGCAATTCGCAGGAGAAAGCACCAAAATGTCTGGGAACGAAATCAGCGATGGGTCATGGGGGTTTAAATTCAACGCACCTGAAGGATGGACATTTCAAAAAAATGCGAACGGAGTAATTTTAGGGCATTTCACGATAGCGGGAATAATACTCGTATTTCCTCATCAGGAGAATAATTTCCAGTCCTTCCAAAACAGCATGGCTCAGGGACTTTCCGAAGAAGGCAATAATCTCCAACTTTCCGGCAGCCTTGCAAAAATTGGAGATAATATTCTTGCTGGAGATTACGAAGGAATTTACGAAGGACAAATTGTGAAATCGAGAGGCTTTGGAACGCTATCGCCAAATGGCGGCGGCGCACACATTTTATGTTTATCAACTCCGGAAAAATTTTCCATTGAACTTGCCAATGCTGGAAAGGCAATTGCTGAAAATATGAAATTTGTAAAAGCAGAAGTTTCCGACGTGATGAAACACTTTGTCGGGAGTTGGCAGTTTCAAAATGCTTACAGAACCGATGTAATTACTTTTTATCCTAATGGTTACTATTCCAATCAATACGAAGCCGCTTACGGAGGTAGAACTTCAGATAGTTACGGCAATCAGACTGGCGCGTGGGGAGTAGGCAATCAGAGTAATTATGCAGGAAGATGGAGTATCAGCGGAACTAAAGAGCAAGGGCAGATAACAACTGTGGATAATAACGGGAGAACAATAATTTATAATTACAAAGTAATGTTTGAAAACGGAAATTACTTATGGAATGAATATTGGTTTAACGGGGAATTGTATGCGAGGAAATAAAATTTACCCTATACCCTTAAACCATAATTCGACCAGAATTAGTTAACAGATATGCCAACTAATTCTTAGTAATACTCAACAGCGCTTCATATTGATACTTAGGAATTGCCGCCGGGGTATCGGGATACGGAATTATATCGCGGAGTATGATTTTGTAATTTTGAAATAGCATCGTATCCGGTTGGGGAGGAAAGGATAATCCGTGAATTTTAAGAGTGTCAAATTTTTCATTGTGTGAAAAATCTTTTACCTGAAACACTGCATCAACTCTTCCTTCCCATTTGCAAACGACCGATTTGGGGCATCTTGAATCACCGATTATGTCTACAAATTTTAACACGAAATCAGAATAATTAAACTCTTCCCCGATATGAAGAAGTACATTGGAGGTGTCATAACTTTTGTGTAATCTGTTGAGCAGTAGATTCAGTTTCATCGTAGAATTTGCCGCAACTTTAATTTCGCTCATTTCAGGTTTAAAGCCCTCAACGGAAATTCCTAAATAGTATGAGCCGGATTTTAAATCATCGAAAAGATAGTAGCCATTTTCATCAGTTGTTGTGTAAATTCCGTCCGGCTGGATTTGAACGGATGCACTTGAAATCGCCAAATTGCTTAAAGAATCAGAAACTTTACCTTCAATGGCGCCGTTTGATTTTTTCTCCGATTGAAGTGTATCGTCATCCGAGCAACCAATAAAAAGAGACATTATGATAAATAGAAAAAAGGAAACCAAATAATTATTCTTATTCATTTTTCCACCTGTTTAAATTGACTGCCAATAATATAAGAAATATTTTCAAATATGATATAATTATTTTTTGTTACTACTCAGCAGCCACATAAATTGTAATTCAAAATATGCCACAAAGACACGAAGACACAAAGTTTCACTAAGTTCTACTAATAAATTCTTTGTGCTTCTTAGTGCCTTTGCGCCTTAGTGGCAAAAAAATCATCC
>JAHJTX010000221.1 GCA_018829545.1 Bacteroidota bacterium
CCATTATTTTATACGTAACTGTATTTGTGAAATGATGCACTTAGTTTTACAAACACCACTTTTTAATTACACAAACCTGTCCTGCGAAGTCCAAAGGACGAAGACGGATGCCGCATAGTTCAAAACAGCTTCTTCGAGTTGTTGGTTATGCCTTACTTTTGTTAGCTTTTGCATAAATAGATGCCATCTGTTTATAATCATAATTATCTTTATGCTCATTAAGATACTTCTGTCTCCAACTTCGGAAATCAGCATATTCTGTAAAACTATTGGGACGTAATATTTCAATAACTTTTTTGGTTATTTCCTTAATTCTATTAAATGTATTTTCATCTAGCTCTTCTTTACATATATCGCAAAAAACTTTTTCAAAAAATAGCGTGAGTAACTCTTCTTTTATTGGTTCATTATTTTGGGAGGAATCTATTTCAAATCCTAATCCCATCATCTTTGTTGCTCTATACCTTTTTACATTGTTGAGAACAGACAACATCTTATTCAATTTGTCATTTTTTCTTTTTCTATGATTTAGTGCTCCTGAAGCTTTACTAAACCATTCAGGATCCGCTCTCTTGCCCCAATTGATAACGGGCTTTAGCGACATTAAGCTGGTTTTCAATCACTGTCTTTTCATCAAGAATAGAGTTCATTTTGTCTGTTAATGTTGCCCTTGTCATCTCCAAGTCACATTCAGGATTCATTAAAAACTCTCGAAATTCTTGAAGACTAAGACTTGCCAAATCTTGGTCTTTCATTTTTACCTCGCGTATTTATGTAAGGAATAACTCTCATTCAAACGGCAATCTACAAAAATTGCTCCACTGTTTTTTCAACATCACCAAGAACTAAATCTATTTTGTCAATGTCTTTTCCGCCCGCCGTTGCGAGGTGTGGTCTGCCGCCGCCGCCGCCGCCGACAATCTTAGCAAGTTCGCCGACGATTTTGCCGGCGCTTATTTTTTTCTCTTTAATCAGGTCTTCGGATACAACTGTAACAATCCCAACCTTCTCCTCAATTTGCGCGATCAATACTCCAATTCCGCTTTTCATTTTTTCGCGAAGCTCATCGCCCATGGACTTCAATTCGTCCATGTTGGACGCGTCAACCTTTCCTTTAAATATATTAATTCCGCTTAAGGCGATAGGATTTGCGATAACGTTTTCAATTCCGCCCAGTTTTTCTTTTAATTTTAAGCCGGCTAATTCCTTTTCTGTTCTTTTCTTCTCATCAAGGAGTTCATTAATTCTTAATTCGGAATTCTCTATTTTCGATTCGAGATTCTTAATAAACTTTTCAACACCCGCTCCTGTAACGGCTTCTATTCTTCTAACTCCGCTTGCGATTGAAGACTCGCTGGTGATTTTAAATAATCCTATTTGCGAGCTGTTTTGTACGTGAGTTCCGCCACAAAATTCCAAAGTAAAATCACCGAATTGCACGACATTAACTTTATCTCCGTATTTGTCTCCGAAGAACATTAATGCGCCCATTTTTTTTGCATCTTCAAAATTTGTGTCGCGATGATGCATCAATGGAAGATTTTCTCTCAACTTTTCATTTACCAACGATTCGATCGCGGAAAGCTCTTCGCTCTTAACTTTTTCGAAGTGTGTAAAATCGAAGCGCAAATAATCCGGTCCAACATACGAGCCAGACTGCTGAACGTGCTGCCCAAGAATTTCTCTAAGCGCTTTATGAAGAAAATGCGTTACAGAGTGATTACGCATAATATCCCAGCGGCGAATTGAATCAACTTTAAGTAAAACTTTTTCGCCGGGAAATATATTTAGTTGTCCACTATATTTATGTGCAATTACATTGCCGACTTTTATGGTATCAGTGATAGGAGTTGTTCTTCCCAGATGCTCAATTATTCCAGTGTCACCAATTTGTCCACCTGATTCAGGATAAAAAGGAGTTCTGTCGAACACAATAAAACCTTCGGCAAAACTTTGAATAATAGCTTCAACCTCCAACTGAGAATATCCCGTAAAAACGGTTTCACGTAGATTAGAGTCACTGTTTAGTAATTTTGCTGCATTGGCGGAAGAGACCTTTTCTTTTGTGGATTTTCTCGCCCTATCTTTTTGCACTTCCATCAACTCGCTAAACTTCTCTTCATCGATTGTTAGTCCAATTTCCCGCGCCATAACGCTCGTTAGATCCACCGGAAAACCGAAAGTGTCATACAGTTTAAAAACATCCCCGCCGGATATTTCTTTTTTGTTTTCAGCTTTGGCTTTGCCAACAAGGGCATCAAATAACTCTATTCCCCTATCAAGCGTTGAGTTAAAACTTTCTTCCTCTGCCTTAATAATCTTTTTTATATTCGATTGATTGTTTATAATTTCCGGGAAAATTTGAGAAAAGTTTTTCACCACAACATCAACCAGGTTAAAAAGAAACGGCTCTTTCAAATTTATTTTTCTTCCGTAGCGGGCGGCGCGGCGCAGCAGTCTTCGCAGAACATAACCGCGTCCTTCATTTCCGGGAGTTGCGCCATCGCCAATTGCAAAAGTTAAAGTTCGGATGTGATCGGCAATCACTCTCATGGCAATCATGTTTTCATCGCCTGCATATTCAATGCCGGAGAGTTTTTCGACCACATTTATAATCGGCATAAACACATCAGTATCGTAATTTGAATTCTTTTTCTGAAGCACCGCGCAAACCCGCTCGAAGCCCATGCCGGTATCAACGTGTTTAGCAGGAAGATCATGAAGGACGCCATTCTCATTTCGATTGTATTGAATGAAAACAAGATTCCAAATCTCGATACACTTTGGGTCTCCCGCGTTTACATATTTCGGATTGTCATAATCATCGCTGATATTTATGTGAATTTCCGAACAAGGTCCGCATGGTCCGGTTTCTCCCATTTCCCAAAAATTATCTTTCTCATCAAACCGAAGAATATGATCAGGATTAATATCAGTTTCGGTTTTCCAGCACTCAAGCGCTTCATCATCTGCTCTGTAAACCGTTGCCCATAACCGCTCTTTGGGTAGCTTCCACACATCAGTCAGTAATTCCCACGCCCAGGCAATTGCTTCCTTTTTGTAATAATCGCCAAAAGACCAATTGCCAAGCATTTCAAAAAATGTATGGTGGTATGTATCATGTCCCACTTCCTCGAGATCATTATGCTTTCCGCTTACGCGAATGCACTTCTGCGTATCGGCTGCTCTTTTATAGTCTCTGCCGCCAATTCCAAGAAACACGTCTTTGAACTGATTCATCCCGGCGTTTGTAAATAGAAGCGTTGGATCGTCAAATGGAACAACCGGCGCGCTGTCTACTATTCTATGATTTTTTTTTCTGAAAAAGTCTAAAAATTGATTCCTTATTTCTACTGATGTCATATTTTTTCCCGCTTAACCACATTATTTTTTTAAGCCCAAATATACAAATTCATTTCGATTACTGAATTGGGCTGCTTTTAAAATCATCATCAACTTTTTTCCCGGCAAATCCATGTAAGATTGGGAATAGAAATTAGTCGACCGCTTAAAAAATCGTTTTTAAACAAAACCATTACTTCTCACGAAAGCATTGATTTTTACTATTCATAATCATACTTTGCGGTGTAAATTAAATCACTTCTTGATGGTCTAGCTTGAGTAGATATAAAGACTTATCCGATATCGATCTTCTTCGTCAGATTTCGAAGTACGATTCCCGTGCCCTGGAAGAATTATACGAACGTTATTCCCCGTTGCTTTATACTCTGATAAAAAAAATATCCTCGGATGAAAATACCGCAAATGCAATTCTTGTTGAAGTATTTGTAATTGTTTGGCGCAAAGTAGATAAGTTCGATTTTAACGGCGGGAATGTGTTTACTTGGATGGTAACTCTTGCCAGAAACCGCGCCGTTGATACTGTGAGGAGAACCCGTTCTTCAAGTGAGCCTTTGGAAAATTACAATGATGAATATGAGAACTCACATATTCTTCCAATACTTGATAAAAAAATTGACTCGATGGATTTAGAAACCGCCATGAATATTAAGCCAAAGATGGAAGCAGCGCTTGAAAGACTTACTGACGCTCAAAAATTTGTGATCCACCTGGCTTATTATGAAGGATATTATTTAGATGAGGTTTCTGTAAGATTAAAAGTCCCCGTTGAAACTGTGCGGTTAAAAATTTTGACTGCGCTCAATAATCTTAAAGATTTTTTAATAGGTAAGTAAATGGCTGAAAATCCAATTCTCGAAATGATTTCTGCTTTTGCCGCCGGCTGCATGGATAAGGCTAATTACCTGCATTTTAAAGATTACCTTAAAAAGGGCGGCGAGTTACCACCGGGGCAATTAGGAGAAATGCAGAATGTTATTGCTTTAATTTCCATTTTGCTTGAACAGGAAAAACCTCCATTCATTTTAAAAGATCAGCTTGCTCAAAAATTAATTGGGCTTCAAGACGAAATAAAAACAAAAATCCGTGAAGAGAAAAGACAATCCGCCACAAGTTTAATCAGAGAAAAAGCTTCGGGCGAGGAAACAAAAGAAAAAACTCCACAGTCGGACTCGGAAGAAAAAATAAAAACACAAAAAGTAAAACCTCTTCACAGTGAACAACGCACCCTCAGAGAGAGAGATGAGAAAACTCCTACTTCGGTTCGAGTTGAGGAAAGAGAAGTCTCCGGCAAAACTAGCAAAGCTGTTTGGGGTAGCATTGCGTTGCTTTTTGTGCTTGTGCTGTATGCGATATTCGGAGCTCCCGAATCTACCGCTGAACTGGAAACTGACGTTGCCGATTTGAAAACGCGTGTCCGTGGACTGCAAAACGAACTGGCTAACACAAATGAATTTATCGGCGATCACATTTCATTGATTGAGTTTATCAACAATAAAAACATTGATATAATTAATTTTTTATCGCCTGAAGCCGAAGTTAATTATTGGGGAAGATTATTCATTTCGTTTGATGCGGGCGAAGCCTTGCTTCAAGTAAATAGCATTCCTTCCTTAAATCAGGACGAGGTTTACCAAGTATGGCTGGTAACAAAAGACGCTGCATTCTCATTAGGCGCCTTATTCATAAATCCCGACGAAAATTATTATAAAATTTCCGGCATTCCATACGTGCCAAAAGAAATGATTTCACTCTTCAGAATAACAATAGAAAAAGCGCCAAGCGCCGAAACGCCTTTGGGCAAAACGTTTTTGTACGGCGTAATTAATAATAATGCATTATCTCCAAGGAAATAGTTTATTGCTATATAAATTATTGTTTTTAGCATTACAGTTGGAAACACTAAAGCTATAGGCGGTAGCATTCTTACGCGGTAATAAGTGTTTCCATTCTCCTAGCAAATAAAGAGACAATTAATAACTCACCTTACGCAAAAGTTTGAAATTATGCCGTAGATCGAAGCGAAGCTTCGATAAAATGCTGTTTATTACGATCCCGATAAATTTCGGGGTCGTGCTACAAGTTCTGCGTAAGGGGACTTAATAAGTTCTATGGTCATTGTAACTTTCCTCATGAAGCTGTGTCTGATATAATTACAAAGTTTTCAAGATTTCAATGTTGGAGCGAAAACGAAATTTTTGTAAATAGCACTATTGGAAAATATTCAACTAATCGCCTAAGGGAATCAAATATGAAAAAGCAAAAATCCATTAATGAAATTCGCGTTGATAATAATCTCTTCGTTGATATTCAAATGGGTAAATACTTAAAAAAATTCTCCAAGAGCGATTTTGATTCCGAGAGAGAAGCCCAAATGGTTACTGGTAAAATAATTGCCTCTTGGAACGGTGAAATATGTCATGAGCATGAGCGCTTGGATAATTCCTCCCTCGAATCTAAAACCGCATGGTTTAATTCCGTTGAAATCGATTTTGACAAAGACGATTCTTTTGATGAATCAACAGGCGATATGGAAAAAGAAATGATAGAGCGCTTTGATGATGTCTTTTATTTCCTGCCGAAGTACGCGATAATGTTTTTATTGTTTGCCGGTCCCGCTTTTGAAGCATACGAATATCCTATCGAAAGATTTAGTGAACTAGCTGACGGCGAAGAACCGACAGAAATTGAAGAAGAGTTGCTGATTTGGGCTTATGATATTGCCTTCAATGTAATGGGCGCTTTTTTCAAAAAAAAGAAATTCGAAAAAGAGCACCTTTTAGATGAAGCATATGAAATTGCCATAGAGGAGCTTGATCCTGAGACGGCCAGTGAGGTTGTTTTGGAAATTTATTCAAACATCGAAAAACATTTCGATAAACGGGGAAAAGAGGAAAACAGACCAAAGACGAAAAAGAAAAAGCGAAAGTAAAAGAGAGATTTTGAAAAATAATATTCCGGAATTGAGTTTAAATTATTTGCTTGATGTGTACAATATATTTCCCTTGCCGACATTTCCGCTAATTTTATTATGTCCTCTTCCAATTAAGAATTATTATCACACCCGTAATTATTAAAATCCCTTCCCAATAATAGAAAATTAGATAACTCATAAAATCAATTGCGTAATTGTTTTTTGCGTAATCAGTTAGCGCTGTTACGGCGCCCGCAATAAAAAGCAGCGATGCAACAATTAATAATCTTTTTTCTAAATACGTCTCCGCAAAAAGCAAAACAAATCCGGCGCCCGCCGCAAAAAATATCGACGGGATAATCATCGAGACATTGTTGGAAATTAAAAAACACTCGCTGACAATTAAAGACACGCCCAATATAAACATCGCCCCGCCGGAAAATAGAATCAGCCTATTCCCTTTTCCCAATTTATGGTACGTAATCAGAAGCCCGTAAATCACACATCCGAATGCGTAAGCTATGCTGCTCTCAATCTGAACGATACCCGCCATGTCTACTAAAAACAGAATGCCTGTTGTTAATATTGATAATCCAATTATTTGTTTATTCTGCATGAAGACTTCTGCAATAATTAACGATAGAGTCCTTGAGTAAACTCGCATTCATTTCCGCTGATATTTCAGTATTATTGAAATGCGAGAATTCACTATTTGAAAATAACGTTCAAATATATTTATTCAAAAATATTTTGGGGATTTAATAATGGACAAATTCATGCTCGTAGCAATTGAGGAAGCAAAAAAAGGTTTTAGCGAGGGAGGCATTCCTATTGGCTCGGTTCTGGTTAAGGAAGGAAAAATAATTGGGCGCGGTCACAATAAACGCGTTCAAGAGCTTGATCCGGTAATTCATGCGGAAATTGATTGCTTAAGAAATGCCGGAAGAATAGGCTCTTACAAAAACACAGTTTTATACTCCACATTAATGCCGTGTTATCTTTGCGGAGGAGCAATAGTTCAGTTCGGAATTAAAAAAGTTTTTGCGGGCGAATCTGCAACCTTCCACGGTTCAAAAGAATTTATGGAATCTCACAACGTTGAAGTTATCGATTTGAATTTAGATGAGTGTAAGGAAATGATGTCTAATTTCATTGAAAAAAATCTCGCTCTCTGGAATGAAGACATCGGTGAGTTATAAACTTTGGCGCTCCATTTAATATTCGCTTCTTGCATCAATTAAAATGTTCTCTCAAAAAAAACATGTATGTATTTTTAAAATAATTCATCAAATTTACATCCACATGAATTTTAAGTGAGGTTATAACTTAATGTCCGAGAAATATATCATTTCCCATGATATGGGAACCAGCGCAGACAAAGCCGTAATTGTAACTGTTAAAGGCGAAATAATCGATTCGGCAAAAAAACACTATCCCATGTTTCATCCAAAATCAGGTTATGCTGAACAGAGTCCCGAAGATTGGTGGAACGCAATTTGCGAGACAACAAAATCTGTTTTAGAAAAAACCGGAATCAGTCCAAAAGACGTTGTGGGCATGACGTTTTCTACACAAACGCAATGCATGGTTTTTGTTGA
>JAHJTX010000222.1 GCA_018829545.1 Bacteroidota bacterium
ACTCCGAAAAACCCCAAACGGGTTAAAACCCGTTTGGGAAAGTTTGTTTTTAGCTTGTTAACCCCACGTTAAAACGTGGGGTTAATAACAATATGACTTTTCAGAGTGGACTCAAAATCTGTACTATTTTCTAGCAATCTTCTGCAAAAATATTTTAAAGAAATTAACGAAAAAGTTATTTTCATCTTTTATAATGTTTATTTATCTTTATTCTTAATTCTCCTATTTCTTATCGATATTTTTTCACTAATAGTGAAAAGACGTGAGTTATGTAATTAAGCGTAAATCGGCAATAATTTTTATCGATCTGCTTATCTATTGTATTTGTCTTCTAGGTTTATTCCAGGTATATTTTAAAGCAGACCTCCCCTTCCAGGTAACCTCTAACGGACGTTATCTCGTTATATCAGACGTCTTTGATAATAACCTTGGAGTTAATATTGGAGATAAAATAACAGCCGTAGACGGATATCAATTAAATTCAAGAGAAGAATTAGAGGTTTTATTAGACGGTAAAAACCCGGGCGAATCTGTTGAATTAAGTTATCAAAGAGATAATTCCGAATATCAGGGTAGAATAACTTTAATTCCATTCTATAGCGTTTTTTATTTAATAACCGCCGGAATTGTGGGTTCGCTTTTTATTCTTTTTGCGCTGTTTGTTCTTTTAAAAAGATTTAAAGAAAACCCCGCTCATCTATTTCATTGGTTAATCTTTGGCTCGGCTGTTATTATGACTACTACCTGGGGTAATTATAACATTCCGTTGAAAGGAATAGGAATAATTACCAGAATATTTTTTCATTCAGCATATACATTCACGCCGTTATTATTTGTCCATTTCGCAATGGTTTTCCCTTCACAGAAATTTGTAAGCGCCCAAAAGGTTTTGACCGTTTTATATTTTATTGCCGCGCTGATCGCGGCTTCTCAGGTTATCGCGTTCTGGAAATTATTTAAGAATCCTTCTTTAGAAAATATCCGCGGCTATATTCTCTATTTTGATATAAGCAGAATATTTTTGTCTGTTCTTATTATTTCTGCGATTGCGCTTTTTATTCATTCACACAAAAAAACCTCTCAACAATCTGATAAGAAGAAACTCAAATGGATAATCGGCGGATTTCTAATCGGTCCGCTTGGATTTACAACACTATGGGTGATACCACAGGCAATTACAACACACGGATTAGTTCCTGAAGAAATAATCTTGTTTTTGATTTTGGCGGTTCCATTAACTTTCTCTATTGCAATTATTAAATATCAATTAATGGATATCGATGTAATTATTAACCGCAGCATCGTTTACTCGATTGCCGTATCATGTCTGTTGATTCTTTATGTTTTAATTGTATCAAGCGCAGCCTATCTGCTTGATAATCCCGATTCAGGAATCTTATCTGTAGCCGCAGCAGTAATTATTGCGTTGTTATTTCAACCGATGCGGGTTAAAGTCCAAAAATTTGTTGATCAAAAGTTTTTCAGAGTTCAATATAACTTCAGAGAAGCCTTAAAAGAGATGCTTAGCGATATAAGAAATGCAAATGATATTAAAACTCTGGCGTCGATATTAACAGAAAAAATAGATTTGTTAATTCCTATGGAAAGGATTGGATTTTTCAGGTTTAACCTGAATGAAAATCGTTTAAGATTACTGGCTCACAATAATTTTGACCAATTTGAAAAACACAGCATTCGGATTAATCCCGCGAAATTTAATCCCTATGTATCTGTCCCGTTGGCTCATAAGGATTTTGTAGAAACCGGCATAACATTTGAGGCTGCGGATAGTAAAATAGTAAAACTGTTCAGAGTAAACTTAATTTTCAGTTTAAAAACAGTGAATGAAAATTTTTTGGGATTTTTAGTTCTTGGAAGAAAAAATCCGGAGCAAAATACGGCGCCGAAGATGTTGATTTAATTAACACGGTTATTTCAAGAGCATCAATAACTCTTGAACGTATTAATCTTCAAGCCGATTTAATCCGTGAACAGATGGAACATGAAAAACTTGAAGAATTAAACCGTCTTAAATCTTTTTATGTATCCAGCGTTTCTCACGATTTAAAAACCCCGCTTACTTCAATCAAGCTTTTTTCCCAACTGTTACAAAATATGGAGGGAATAAATCCCGAATCTGTAGAATACCTTAAAATTATCGACGGCGAGAGCAATAGATTAACGCGTCTGATTGATAATGTTTTGGATTACACAAAAATAGAAAAAGGTATAAAAGAATATTTATTTGTTGATATAGAACTTAACAACCTTGTTAAAGAAGTTATGGCTTCAGTGGAATATCCGATAAAGATGGAAAAATTTGACGCCTCAGTTAATCTCTGTGCGGAAGATATATATTTATCCGGAGATAAAGATGCAATAGCGGAAGCGCTTATCAACCTTATTTCAAATGCAATTAAATACTCAAGGGAAAGGAAAAAAATAACGGTTTCTACTGAATTTAAAGATAGCTATGCCTGCTTAAAAGTGGAAGATGAAGGCATCGGGATTTCAAAAGAAAATATTAAACTTGTTTTTGACGAGTATTATCAAATAAAGAAGGGAAAATCTAACCGTACCCGGGGCGCAGGTATCGGACTCGCGGTTGTTAAGCATATAATGGATGCACACAAAGGTAAAATTCAGGTAGAAAGCGAAGTCGGGAAAGGAAGTTCATTTTATTTATTATTTCCACTGAGAGAAAATGAATAAAAAGATTCTATTGGTGGAAGATAATCCGGCTATTCAAAAAGGATTGGAACAACTTCTGACCGGCTGGAAAGAAAACTCAGGGCTATTATGTTCACGGATATAAAAGATTACTCCCCAAAAACGCACCGCGACGAAATGAATGCGTTTAATCTTCTTCGTACTCACAATCAAATAATGAAGGAAATAATTCCTGTGTATAACGGGTGGATGGTTGCAATAAGGTGAATTATATCTTTACAAATATCGGGGAGCGGGAATTCAAGAACATTGAAAAACCTATTAAAATATATAAACTGAATATTGAGTCCACTCTGAAAAGTCATATTGTTATTAACCCCACGTTTTAACGTGGGGATAACAAGTTAAAAACAAACTTTCCCAAACGGGTTTTAACCCGTTTGGGGTTTTTCGGAGTGGACTCAATATTGATAATAAATAGAATTGTTCTGAAAGTTATATAATTTAAAATCAAATCGAAGAGTATTTCATTATGAAAAAAATTTTAATTATTGAAGATGATCCGGCAATCTCGATGGGGCTGGAAGCAGCGCTGACATTTGAAAATTATGAAGTAATTAAAGAGAATGATGGACTTAAAGGATACGAAAGCGCATTGCAAAAAAATCCGGATCTTGTATTATTAGATGTTATACTGCCATCTATGAATGGATTTCAAATTTGCTCTAAGCTAAAAAACGAGGGCTGTATATTCCCCATTTTTATGCTCACCAGCATGGATAAATCGGAACATAAACTAAATGGATTAAGCCGGGGTGCAGATGATTATATTCCCAAGCCGTTTAATATGCAGGAGCTGTTGTTGAAGATCAGAAATGTGTTGAACCGGACAAGTATTTTAAATGATCGGGCGGCAAAATTAGAAGAGGATTTAAAGAAGATAAAAGAAAAAGTACAAGCGTCAGACGAACTAAAAAGTGAGTTTTTGTCAATCACAACGCATGAAGTAAGAACACCAATAAATGCAATTCTGGGAAATCTATATTTGTTAAAGGAGGAATTAGAGGATAAGCTTTCCGAAGAACAATCTTCGTCTTTTGATATTGTGGACCATGAATCGAGAAGGCTCATTAGGACCGTTGATTCTATGATACTTCTTTCCGAACTGCAGCAAGAGACCTACAAGAAGGAAATTACCGTGATCAATTTAAAAGAGCTGCTGGATGAATTAATGCCGGAGTTTCGCAAGGAAGCATCACACAAGAATTTGGTTTTTCAATTTAACCATGAGCCAACCGAAATAACGATTCAAGCGGATAGGTACTCAACTTCACAGCTTTTTGCTCACTTAATTAGTAACGCAGTTAAGTTCACTGAAAAAGGAAGTGTAGAAATAGTATTATTTACAAATCAAGAAAACAAACCTTTTGTTCAATTAAAAGATGCCGGTATTGGAATTACTGAAACATTTACACCTAAATTGTTTGAACCATTTAGACAGGAGAATTCAGGATATACAAAAAATTATGAAGGAAATGGGATAGGATTAACTCTTGTTAAGAAATGTTGTGAGTTGAACAACGCTGATATATCTGTTCAAAGTACAAAACACAAAGGATCTACATTTACGATTGTTTTTAATTAAATCAATTGCTCAAAGTAAATGATGTTTAACTACAAAGTTGGAGACTTAAAGTGAAAAAAATTTTAATTATTGAAGACGATCCGGCAATAGCAAAAGGATTATCCATTTTATTAAAAGCTAATAATTATGATGTAATTATTACTGAAGATGGATTAGGCGGATATAACGCGGCTAAAAAAGGAAGGTATGATTTAATAATCCTGGATTTAATTTTACCCGATAAAGACGGAATAGATATCTGCCGCGATTTACGGTTTGAAGGAATAAATTCACAGATTCTTATGCTCACAAGCAGAAAAGAAGAATTAGATAAAGTGCTGGGGCTTGAGATTGGCGCTGATGATTATGTAACCAAGCCGTTTAGCGAAAGGGAGCTGCTCGCTCGGATTAGAGCTATGCTCCGAAGAACAGGCAATATCGAAAGCGAGATTAACGAATTTTCTTTCGGAAATGTTTATATCGATTTTAAAAAACAAGAAGCCGCCAAGTCTAATCAAGAATTAAAATTGTCGTCGAAGGAATTTAAAATTCTTAAATACTTTATTCTCCGTGAAGGTGAGATAATCTCGCGGGACCAACTTCTGGATGAAGTTTGGGGTTATGACACATATCCTACTACTAGAACAGTCGATAATTATATCCTTTCTCCGCGGAAAGCGATTGAAAACGATCCTTCTGATCCAATCCATATTATTACTGTCCACAAAGCCGGGTACAAATTTGTAAGATAAAATTTCCTGTTTTCCGCACATTATTACAAAGACGTAAAAAAGTATCGAGAGGCTTCAAAACAAAAGAATTCAAGAGTGGCTCGGGTGTCCCGTTGTTGAAAACAGTTCTATTTTCCAAAGTATTTATCACTCCATTCGAAGGGTAATCATGTAAGAGTAGTATTGGTAAAGATAAAAAATCTAAAGCTCCAGCAGAGCTTTTGTTTCGCTTCTCTGAAGCTCTTTTATTTTTGATTAATACTTTTTACTAAAGTGACGCTGCTCTGCAGCTTTTTTATCGATTAATGAAAAACACTTCAAACAAAAGCATAACAATTCATTCTATCACTTAGTGATGGATATGCCATTAACCGCAGAGCGGCGAAATATTAATAGTATTAAAAGTGAAAGATATATTTAAGCTCCAGCGGAGCGACATATAATTTTTATTAATTTAAATGTTATTTTTAGTGACTTAGTTCTGATTTTCTTGTTTTTTATGGCAGAAAATAACAAATGGCAAAGAACAAAATTCAAATAAATTCCAAATAGCAAATAACAATGTTCAAACCACTAGGGGGGATTGGTGATTGGAAATTGAGAATTG
>JAHJTX010000223.1 GCA_018829545.1 Bacteroidota bacterium
AGCAAGTAGAGCAGTATAAAAGAACCTTCGGGTTTTATCCAAAAGTTGTAGTGACAGACCAAATCTATGGAACGAGAGAAAATAGAAAATGGTTGAAAGGCAAAGAGATTATCTATTCGGGTAAACCCTTGGGACGCCCACCCAAAGAGACAGAAGAAAACAGAGAAGAGTTAAAAGAAATAAAAGAACAGTTGAAGCGATATCAAAACAAACGAAGCGAAATAGAAGGGAAATTTGGACAAGGGAAAAACTTTTACGGACTAAACGAGATCGATGCACGGACATACTCAACAAGTATATCTTGGATCATGGCAACGTTCTTTGGACTGAATATCATCCGAACCTTAAAGGAAATATCCCATTTTATTTTTGTCTTTATCAAAACTTGGCTTATTAAGCTCAAAATCAGAAAAATGTTTTCAATAAAATTAGAATCTATAACTTTTGGTCAACCAGATCCCGCTCCTTTTCCTCTTGATGCGTGACTTTTTCAGTGAGCCTTATTTATTATTTTAGCAAATATCACAATGGTGAAAAATTATGAATCCATTTAAGTATGGGCAAATTGTTTCAGGTGAATACTTTTATGATAGAGAAGATGAACTATCCCGATTAAAATCTACTTTAATTGGTGGAAATAACCTTGTTTTATATGCCCCGAGAAGATATGGAAAATCTTCATTAGTGAATAAAGTTTTAACCGAATTAAAAAATGAAGGTTTTGTAACGGTATATATTGATTTTATGAGCATTTATTCTAGAGAATTGTTTATTAAGAATTACTCCAAAGCAATCGCAGAAAATGAACAAAATCCTATTGAGAAAACAGCTAAAAAGATAAGTAAACTAATAAGGGGAATTATACCCACCATATCATTTAATAGCCAAGGTAATCCCGAGTTTTCTTTTTCCTGGATTGATGGAGCAGAAAAAGTTGAAACATTGGAAGATTTAATTAATTTACCAGAAAAATTTGCTTCATCTAAAAAACGTTGGATTATATCTTTCGATGAATTTCAGGAGATAACAAAATTAAATGGAGAATCTTTCGAAAAAATCTTACGCAGTTTAATACAGCATCATAAAAATGTTTCATATTTATTTCTTGGCAGTAGAACCCATTTGCTTAAAGATATGTTCTCAAATAAAAACAGAGCATTTTATAATTCGGCAATGTTGATGAATTTAGATACCATTGATGAAAAATATTCAATTAAATTCTTGCGTAAACAATTTTCTAAGGATAAAATTAAAATTTCTACAGAAGTGGCTGAATATCTTATTGAGAAAAGTAATGCCATACCTTACTATATTCAATTTATTGCAGCTGAGATTTGGCAGCAAGTTATTAATAAAAAAGAAGAAATTGATAAAAATCATATTGATGAGGCGATAAAAACGATAATTGAGTTAAAGTCAGATTATTATTGGGAGTTAACATCAAAACAAACCAATTATCGGAAAAAAGTAATTCGTGCTCTATGTAATTCTCCTAACAGAATATTTTCAAGGGAGATTACAGAAAAATTTAATTTGGGAGCAAACTCAACAACACAAAAGGCAATAAACTCGTTTATTGAAGACGGAATTATTGAACAATTTAATAATAAATATGAGTTTTCTGATCCTATTTACAAACTCTTTTTATTAAAATATTTATAACTACGCTCATGGGCGTAACGCCTTGAAGCGTAATACATAGTTGCCGTAATGATTTATTTCTTTGGGTGCCATCTTACCAAGCGGCATTAAATGGGGGTCTATTTGGTTTAGGATATGGAGTTACAGATCCAACCGTAGAATCTAATTACAAAAAGAAAATAAATTTGGTAAACTATAGCATGGAAAAGGAAACAGCATTCTTGCAATGATCGAAGAAGTAGGAATAGTTGGACTAATTCTATTTTTACTTCCAGTAATCAAAATGGTTTATTTATTTTTTTCAAGTTATAGGAAATCAGTGATCATTAATCGATTACAATTGAGAATTAATCTGTCATACATCACTCATCACTCATCACCGAGTTTTTTTCACTTTTCCGTTTTGCCTTTTGCCTTTTTACTTAGTATCCTCTTCCACTCCCAATTCGAAGCTTGGTGGGTAGGGGTTGCGAGTTTTCAGTATTTAATATTTATCGGGATTTTAGTTATGGGTGAACAGTGACGAGCTATCGGTTCAAAGTTCTTGGTTTTTAGTACTTGGTTCTTGGTTCGTAGTTCGTAGTGTTTAATAAATAATGGGAGTTAAGTTATGGGCGAAATTAGAAATCACAAAGACCTAGATGTTTGGAAAAAAAGTATTGAGTTTGTAAAGGAAATTTATCAAACCACCCAAGTTTTCCCAAAAGAAGAAATGTATTGCTTAACGAGTCAGATTAGAAGGGCGGCAGTTTCAATTCCTTCAAACTTGGCTGAGGGTGCAGCTAGAAAAAATAAAACTGAATTCAAACAATTTTTGTTACTATTCAGCCACCAAGTCACAAAAACACAAAGTAAATTAAAAAAGAAAATTTTAAAAAAAAGAGCGATAAAAAGGGAATTAATTATACATTGAAACTGTTTAGAAGAAATAAGGAAAAATTAGA
>JAHJTX010000224.1 GCA_018829545.1 Bacteroidota bacterium
GCGCTAATTGTTAGAAGCACTAAAACTAGTTTGGCTGATGTTTTCATTTTTTGCTCGATATATATTTATAAATATTCTTTATTACATTTTTTTATGGCAAATGTTTATAGTTCGTAGTTCTTAGTTCATTAGTTTGAACATTTGACATTTGACATCCTACATCTGACATCGTTTTTACATTTGACATCCTACTTTTGACATCTGACATTTGACATTTGACATCGTTTTCACATTTGACATTTGACATCCTACATCTTCCATTTGACATCGTTCTTCACATCTGACACCGTTTTCACATTTGACATCGTTATTTAATCAATACCATTTTTTTTATATCCAAAAACTCCCCTGCTTTTATTCGATACAGATATACGCCCGATGCGAATTTGCTTCCTTCGAACATAACTTCATAGTGTCCTGAATTGTACTCACTGTTGTTGATGAGTGTAATTACTTTTTCGCCAAGAATTGAAAATACCTCTAACGTAACATTTGATTTTACCGGTATGCTGAACCGAACAACAGTATTCGGATTAAAGGGATTCGGATAGTTCTGATGAAGCTTAAATTCGCTGGGAATATACTTCTCTTCATATCCTTCAATAAATGCTTGATCTCCGATCAACAGCAGATAATCATTGTTCTTATGAAGAGGCGTTAATTGGAGCGTATTAGATTCGTTGAGATTATAAAAATGACCAAGTCTTGTATCAACCAAATATATTTCATATTCGCCGAACAATTCTAAATTATCCGCTGTCAAGAACAGTTTCTTATTCGGAACGGTTTTTAGTTTTATGTTATACTCTTGCCCCGAGCCGATTGACGGACGCGAATCTTTCAACAATGCGCATTCGCGCGCTGCAAATTCTTTGTTGAAAATAAAACCACTCAGCGGATACAAATCGAAAGGAGGCGCGAACTCATCGTTTTTATCATATCCAAAACTTGAGTTTTCATCAATTTCAATTCCTAATTCAGCCGCGCCTAAATTATCGCCGCTGATTAAGACGGATAGCGTTTGCATCTCGTTATCCGTTTGGGGACTTTGTTTTGCTAAACCGATCGTAAACTCGTACGGGATTTTCATTACCGGATAAACGTTATTTACGTTGTTGAAGTAATATCCCTTGAATGGTTCGAAATTAGTTGTGTTGTTATCGTAGCTGTAACCGAGTCCCGAATAACCAAAGATTTTATACTGCGCCACGTTTTCTTTATCATTTAATTTCTTAATCACGCTCCATGGGATAGACTTATTGAACGGATTGCTAATTATATTCCATCCCGAATGAAGCTGCAGCGAGAAACATCCGCTCGTATCAAGAGGGACATTTGAGATACCGCTATAAAACGATTGCGGGATGGTTATACCATTTTTGCTCAACAACCAGTATCCTTTACCAGGAGAAAGGACAAATGAATTCGGGTCATCGGCATATTCGTCAAAATAATCATCCCTGTCTGTCGATGTATTCCCATTATCACGGTAGGCTATCCAGCTTTTTTGATGTGTTCCAAGTCCAGGCAATTTACTAATGTTAGTAGATTGATTCCCCGGCAGGCTTATCATTCTAAATTTAGTTGTATCACTAAATCCACTTGCTTTAGAATCTATCACAGGAATCGCGGGAGCCCCGATTTTAATAACTTCCGGTTCATAAGTAAATATTCTAAATGGCGATAGATTTTGAGAAAAGACGCTGTCAGCATATTTCACATCCTCCATAAGAATTGAGCAGTTCGAAGAGATATAATTGCCGACAATCCACTGCTTCTTTTTAGCAGATGCTGCAAGCACTCCAATTTCTTCTTTCACAACATTATCTGCTTTTAGAATAATCTTAACAGTGTCGACATGATTGGAAACCCAGTGAATATTCACCGTATCGCCAACTGCCCAGGAAGTGAATGCATCGGGATAAGTGCATTTGACAGTCGGAAGAACAGTGGTAAAAGAGCCCGCCACCGAAGTATCTGTTCCGCCTTCGTTTTCTGCAATTACCCGCCACCAATATGTTTTGCCGAAACCGAAATTTTCGGGAGAACTGATTGTAAAACTCTGCCCTTCGGTGTCGTCTTCAATGTGGATATTTTCAAAATCGGACGTGCTTGAAATCTCGATCTTATAAGAATCAGCCCGCGAGGCTGCATCCCATGTAAATACAATTGGATAAATAACCGAAGTATCACCCAACGCCGGATTTACAAGATTTGGTTTTGCCGGTTTTGCGATTACAGTTTTGAATTGAGCAATTTCACTTGTTTCACCCCAGCCCGCGGCGTTGCCGGCTGTTATACGCCATTCATAATTCGTGTTGTGTTTAATGTGATAAACGGAACTATCGATGAATATTTCATTTGTTGTAAGCGAATTTATATCAACTAATCTATTCCCAGTTGATGTATCTCCTTCAAACAACTCGAAGCGGTATTTATTATCGGGATCAGAAGCAGCAGTAATAATATTCTTTTTGCCGAATGATTTGAATTGTTCCAAAGCTTCTTTCTTTGAAGACTTGCCCAATGCGGTTGTTTTGCCAGCAAAAACGTTCTGCCAATAGTAACGAAGATTAGCAAATTCATGAACGGTAATATCATCTTTTGGATATTCGAGAATAACTTTTGCCGGACGAATCAGAGTAACAAATGATTCTGCTTCCGAGTAGTTGACTGTATTGTCATTTTTAGATCCGACTCTCCAGAAGTATTTCGTTTCATAGTTCAAATCATCAGTTGTCATTTCAATTGTATTAACCGTGTTAGCGGTCTTAACAAATTGCGCTGCAGCCGCAAAGAGTGAATCTTCGGAGATATGAATATAGAATGAATCGATCGTTATTGATTGATCCGCGCTCCAAGAAAAATTAATCGGAAGAACTAATTCCACATTCGGAATGAGTGATGATAATACCGAAGCGCTTGGAATGCCAACAATGGTTTTGAAACTATCAACTGCCGAGAAGTAACTTGTATCAATTCCGTTAAATGCTTTTATACGCCAATAATAATTAGTGAAATGTTCAAAATCGGAAACAGTGATGCTGTCAAAGGAAGTCTGTTTGCTCAAAGTACTATTTATCGGAACGAATTCTGAGTTCTCTGAAATTTCTAAATTATAAATCAGCGCGCTGTCAATTTTACTCCAATCGAAGAAAACTGTTGTTTGCATTCTGTGCGAATTGGGAGTTGAGGAATAAACAGGTTCAACTAAATCCGGCTTGGCTAAAAGAGTTTTGAAATGATTCCATTTTGAAAATTCGCCCCAGCCGATTTCATTCTGCGCTTTTACTCTCCAGTAATAATTTGTGAAGTGATCTAAGTCCGAAAGGCTAATGGCAACACTGCCAATCGATGAATCGTTGATAATTGGTGAATTCAAAGAATCGTCATTCGCTAACTGGAACCAGTAACCATTGATTGCGAGAGCTAGACTGTGCTTATTATTCGCTGCAGGTTTAGCGGATTTAACATTCACTTCACTGTCGAATGCCTCCGATATCAGCAGGCGTTTTGAATCAATAAGAGTTTTCGGCAGAATATTTTCATCAGCAGATTTCCAAGTAAACTGAGCATTTGCCGGATCTATATTTCTTTCCTGATCGGGCGGATCAACAAGCTCAACAATTTTGGGAAGACCCAGCACGGTAAATCTATTTACTGCAGAAGTATCAACGCCGCCAATGTTGGATGCGATCACTCTCCAAAAATACTCCGTGAATATTTCCAGTTTATCATTCCCAACGGTCAATGAATCGCTTTGAATTGACGGGTTGGTAAATGTTGTATCAACAACAATTATATCGAACAGATTAGACTTTGAAATCTGTAAAGTGTATTCTGCCGCTCTAGCAGAATTATTCCATTGGAAAACAACCGGCGGAACGAGCCCGGCGGATTCGGGTGTCGGATAAACAAGCTGAGGTTTTGCCGGTTTTTCGATTGCAGTGAAGAAAGATCTGAACAAGGAAATTTCGCTGCTGTCTCTATAATGAAACGCCTTAACCTTCCAATAATATTCCTTCTCAAATTTTAATCCGCTTAGAGTTACAGCGGTATCGTACACAATTAAAGTATGACTCAACGGATCGAATGAGCGCATTTCGCTGATTTGAACGTTGAACCATTCTGCATTTTTATCGTCGCTCCAGTTTAGGGTAACCGGTTGAATCAAATTCGCAGTTAAATCTGCCGGACTGTTTAGCTGAGGTTTCTTAGGTTTATCCGCCCATTTTAAAAAGTCCGTTGATTTTGATTCAGCACGGCTTAAACGAACTTGAGAAATAATTCCCTTGAATCTGGAATTGTGGAGGAAGTCGTCGCCAATGATTATCGGTATTTGAGCGCTGGCTTTTATTTTTCCGGATTTTACGTCAGACTTAATTAACTGATAATCGAGAAATATTTTAGCCGTGTCACCATCGTAAGTTAAAGCAATGTGATGCCAATTCGTATCCAAGGAATAGCTAAGCTCGTCAGTATCAATATCAAGCACACCGGAATCCAAACTTAATTTGGCGTATAATTTTGAGTTGCTTTTATAACCGATTGCAAACGAACTCAAGCTGATGAAGCCATCATGCCACTTCGAAAATACTTTTGCTGCTGACGGATCCAATACTCTTACCCAAGCTTCCGCAGTTAGTCCTTTATCAAA
>JAHJTX010000225.1 GCA_018829545.1 Bacteroidota bacterium
CGGCAAGTTTTTAATTGAAAACTTTTTTGCGCACGGCGCACTTTACAAGTGGGATGAATTAATTATCAAATCAACCGGCGAACCGCTCACTCCCAAATACTATGCAATGCAGTTTGTGAAGTAAGATTTAGCGCTGCATTATCGAAGCAAAATCATTTTCTTAGTATCCGAAAAATCACCAGCCCGCAACGAATAGAAATATATTCCGCTCGGCAGACCGTCAGCGTTGAATGCAACTTCGTATGTGCCGGGTAATTTGTATTCGTTTGCAAGAGTTTGGATTTCTCCGCCAAGCAGATCATAGACTTGCAGCTTTATGAACTTGCTACTTGGAACTTGAAACTTTATAACTGTCCTTGGATTGAAAGGATTCGGGAAATTTTGATAAAGCTGATATTCTGAAGGTTGATTAGAATAATCTGAAACGCTCGTAACATTTGTAACCGTGTATCTTGGGGATATCTCAACAAGATTGCCGTTGTAAAATCCGAATCCCCAAAAATTATACGTCCCTTCTGAAAGCGTTTGCAATTCTATATTGGAGCTGTTTCTGTTTATTACCAGCGCTTTATCAGACGACACATAAATGGTGCTCGTTACATTCCTGGGAAATAATTGAATATCGGTCAGTTTTAAATTCGCTGGATTTCCGGGAGAAGAAACAAGAACATTTTTTACCGGATCCGCCCATTCGATAAATGAATATTCTGCCTGAATATTTTCGTCAATCCATTTCAATCTAGCGGTAACCCAATTTTTCAAATTAAAAATTTCATTTTCGTAAGAGCCGGTAATCACAGGATTCGGCCAAACATAATGCCCTAAAATATTCCACTTTTTAAAATTTCTTGTTTTTGCCTCATCGAGCAGCGCAACAGTTGAGTCAATAAATGAAGCAATCACGTCATCGGGAAGTGTACCCAATTTGGGAAATGGCTCGTTTGGATATTCGGCATCATTAGCTACCACCGGCCATTGATCCCCGATGCTTGGATGACCTGGAATTGCAACGGGAACGATAAGCATCTTCAGCGGTTCTTCGGATTTTAAAGGAAGCGTATCAACCTTTAGTCCGCTCTGTGAATATCCGTTGAACGAAGAAAAAATAGAAATTATTATAACAGTTGCTGTGATTTTTAAGTTTTAACCGCGCAAATTTTTTGTTTTAGCGAAATATTTTCGTGCCTCGTTTTGCTGATATAAATTTAATGATTCCCAATTAATAAGCAACTACATAAATATGTAGTTATTTTTCTAGGAATAATTCAATATATTTTAAACAGTCGCGGCAAAAATGAATGAATTATTTCGATCGCCGTTGTGTTTTGTATATTATACTTCAATTACTCTGCCAATAAATTATAGAAAATTTATGTTTAAGAAGCAATGCAACTTTTGGGTGCCAAGATTTTACTTTTTTGTGCTGCTGTTATTTAGCGGCAATGCTTTTCCTCAAAATAGTTTTATCGTTCAGAACACAACTCAAGAGGATATAAAAATAACTTTCAATGTTCTTGTTCCGCAAAATACTCCCACTGGCGCTACAATTTATTTTTACGGCTCATTTAATAACTGGGATCCTGGTCACTCTGAATTGCCGGATTCAACTGATTTGCCTTTAGCGAAACAAGCAAATGGAAGTTGGGAAATCGAAATTCTTTTGCCTAGCAGAACCCTCCAAAAATACAAGTACACTCGCGGAAGTTTAGAAACGATAGAAAAAGATAAAGACAGTTCGGATATTCCTGATAGAGTCTTATTTGTAAGCGGGGAAGAAAGCCCGCTGCTTTTTGACACAGTTTATAATTGGCGCGATCTTTCGCTTCCGCCAAAAGCTGAAAATGGTTTCCCCGTTTTATCGTACTTCAACAATTCTCCTCAAACATCAATAGCAGTAACATGGGGAACAGACAGTCTTGCAGCTTGCAGTTTGTTTTACGGAATAAACAACATTAACGAAAATATTGTTGAAGTGCTTCATCACTCTGATATGCTAAATCCCGGCGATAGTTTAATTCATTCAATCGGAATTAGTAATTTATTGCCAAACACAAAATACAAATACAAAGTCCTAACCGAAGGCATTTACGAAAGCGACACGTTAAGCTTTACAACTGCCGCATATGAAAACGAGTTTATGTTTGCAGTTATGGGCGATAACCGTCCTTCTGTTGCTGCTGGCGTACTGGAAGGAATTATAAATGATTATCCACGGTTTTTGCTACATACCGGCGATTTAGCAAATCAAGGTCGGCTGCTAAAAGATTGGTTCGTGTTTCTGAATAATTGGAATAGTCTCACGGGTATTCTACCATGGCTTCCGGTTTATGGAAATCACGAACAGGACAAATACTTGAATCAATTTTTCAAACTTCCCTCCAATGCTTCTTTTGATACAACCAATTGGGGGCACTGGTATTCCATTGATTATAATAACATTCATATCACCGTTTTGGATTTGTACAGAGATTACTCGCCCGGAAGCGAACAGTACAATTGGCTTGTAAATGATCTTTCAAATGTTGGCGGCAATATCGATCATGTCTTTGTTACTTTTCACGAACCGCCTTTTAGCTCGGGAAGACATGGTGATAACTTTGCTGTTAAAGAATACTTAGTTCCCGTAATCGAACAATATAATGTTGATCTGGTTTTTTGCGGTCACGAGCATTTATATGAGCGCAGCATTGCAAACGGAATTAATTATGTGACTACAGGCGGAGCAGGTTCATCTCTTTATTACATAAATAGCGGTACAAATCAGCATTCCGTTATAGCCGAATCGATTTTTCACTACGTGCGGGTTTACATTACGGGTAAAAATTTAAGAGTGGAAATGGTTAGAGAGGACGGTTCAATCGGGGATGAATTCGAGATCGTAAAGGAAGCGCCAATTCAGCATGAGTATTTTTCGCTGTCACAAAACTATCCGAATCCATTTAACAGCGAAACAATTATTGAATACGAAATTCCAAAAGTAAAAAACCAAATTTCAAATATTCCTGTTAGAATTGATGTTTTCAATATTTTGGGAGAAAAGGTCCAAGCGCTTATCAGCCGAAATCATACACCGGGAAAATATAAAACAAGCTTTAACGCACGGCATCTGGCAAGCGGATTTTATATTTATCGTTTAAATTCAGGTAGTTTTTCTAGCGCAAAAAAATTGATGCTTGTAAAATAATTTGCAATATTAGCTCAACCAATTATTCTATCTAAAATTTGCAGATGACTAATTCTAAATTCATTTTATTTATCCGCGCCAACTTGTTCCAAATAACCTTCATTTTGCTTTCTGCCGGTTTATCAATTTTACTTGCGGGAATAATTGATATTGAAAATCCGGATTATTCGCACATGGATTTTAATAAATATCGCAGCATGTCTTTGGCATCCCCCGGAATCTCGGATAATATTATTCAGCCTTTTGCATACAGATTTTTAATGCCCTGGCTAGCTGGACTTTTTTCTTCAAATGTTGACACTTCTTTTGTGTGGCTAAATCTAATCGGGCTGCTTGCCCTAGTTCTGCTGTTGTATTATTATTTAATTAAAGAGGGCGCAGAAAAGGACGTATCGGCGGTAATTGTCATCAGCTTTATTTTCAACAGATACTTCTTTAAAATGCTTGCGTGGATTCCATATCAACTGGCAGACTCTTATTCACTGCTGATAATAATTTTTCTATTACTTCTGCTTAAAAATAAAAAATGGCTCTTAATTTCTTTTCTACTTATGGTGGGCATTGCTGTTAAAGAAACCGTTTTAATTATTATTCCGGTTGCGTATCTATATTGTTTCCAAAACGGTAAGGACTATAAATCAATTTTACATTTTACAGTTGCTTCTTTCCCGGCGGTAATAATTTTTGTTCTGCTTCGAGTAAGCGTTCATACCGCAGAGAGCGAAAGTTTTTTTGAGCAGTTTATTACGGGCATTCCGCTTTTTGTGAGTCCGGAGTTAATAATTAAAAAACTTTTTCTTGCTTTTACTCCGCTGGGATTCGTGCCGTTTTTATTTTTCACCTCCTTAAAAGATTTTACAGTTAAACATGCTCATCTAGTTTTACTTTTTATATTGGTTTTCATTTCATCAGTAATGGGCAATTTCGAAAGAGTAATGCTGCCGGCAGCTCCTGCTTTTTGCCTTTTTGCATCTCTCGCAATTAGCAAAGAGCTGAATGTGGTTAAGTCAAAAACTCGGACTTATATTTTGCTTTTGATAATTCTCTCTTCAGTTCTTTCTTCATTCTATCATTTGTACGGAATTATTCTACTACCTAATAAAGATATCTCATTAATTTCCGCTGTAGTTTTTAACCTTGCGGTTTTAATCGTAATTAAAAGTCGTTTAATAATAGAACACGGATGATGCGGATTCGTGGATCATCACGGATCGCTGTCAAAATCCTAATCATTGTCCTAGTCAAACGTAAAACTCTCAGATTAAAAATCTGAGTTACGGCGCAAACCAGATTTTATCCGTGTAAACTTGTCCGCCGATGTTTAGGCGGACCCATGTTGCGAAGCATCTGTGTTCCAACAAAAGAAATAGAATGCTGGTTCTCAGACTGATTTATTATGATCATTTTGTCTTAATTCTTCGTGTCTTCGAGACTTTGTGGCAACGGCTTTTGATTATTCCTCTCGACGAAGGAGAATTTAAAATAACAAAGGGGACTCTTTTTAAGTCCCCTTTCAGGAGGTTTATGAAAGCATCAGCTTTATAAACTTTGGAGTTCTTCCCCCTCTTGCGACGAGGAAGTTTATCACTATTTCACTAACATCATTTTCTTTGTGAAGTCTACATCTGCTCCAGATAATCGGTAGATATAAATTCCAGAAGTCAAATTGCTTGCATCCCATTTGAATTCATAAGAACCGTTATCAAGATTCTGGCTGACTAAGGTTGCAATTTCCTCACCTACGATGTTATATATCTTAAGAGTATAGAATCCGCCTTTAACAACGCTGAACTTAATTACCGTAGAAGGATTGAACGGATTCGGGTAGTTCTGGAATAATTCATATTTAGTTGGTTTTTCAACTAGAGATTCATTTAAGCTAGTTACACCATTGCCGGCTGCAAATACTTTACCGTTGTTTGTACCGGCGTAGACTACGTTGTTTACTTTATCAACCATTAGTACGCTTATTCCGAATGAACTCATACCCATTGGTTCCCAGTTATCTGTAGTTGAACCGTTGCCGGGACCGCTGCTCTGAACTGATCTGTTTACGAAGATACCGCTTGCCCACGAGCACAAGTAAACGTTATCGTCATTATCAACTGATATCGAGTAGATGTGAAGAGCGCTTAAACCTTCTTCCATTCTATTCCATGAGCCGTCATATTTGTAAACGCCATTTCCGTATGTTCCAGCATAAATTGTTCCATCATCCTTTACTCCAAGAGTCCAAACGAAAGGATAATCTAAGTTCATACTTGATAGATTGTTGTTTACAACTTTCTGCACGCCATTGCCGAAGGTAGCTGCAATAAGGTTGCCATTGCTTTCTTCTAAGTCGTGAACAGCCATAGTTTCTGAGCCTGCTATTTGAGTCCAGCTTGATAAGTCGCTCAATCTTGAAGCGAATATACCGTATCCCCATGTTCCGGCATAAAGAGTTTCGCCAATAACTTTTACTGCTCTAACGTCTTTGTCGTTAAGCGCTAATACGTTCCAGCTTGAGCCGTTATCAGATGAAATGTAAATGCCTCTTTCTGTTCCAACAAATATGTCGTCGCCTATAACTTCAATTGACCAGATAAATCCAACACCAGACATTCCGGATTCATTTATTCGTACCCAAGTATCGTTAACTTTTTCGAAGATTTCTCCGCCTAAAGTTCCAGCTAATAAGTTGCCGTTGCTGTTAGATGCAAAGCTCCATACAACTTTACCGGATAGGAAGCTGCCATACTGTTCCCAGCTAGTACCGTCTGAGCCGCTTCCGCCTGTTCCGCCGCCGTTTCCAGTTCCGCCTGAACCGCTAGTTTCATCAGATTCAATATGAATAGTTACACTTGATGAACCTTGTGTTCCGTCAGGGCTAACAATAGAAGCTGTATTAGTAATACATACGTTTCCAGGAATGTTGCCAATGAATTGAGAGTTGTTAAACTGTCCTGTTCCTCTCAAGCTCTTAGCAATCATCTGACCAATTTGGATACCAGATACAAAGTTTACGTCTGCATAAGGAGCCAATACTGTTCCGGTAACGCCTATTCCTTGAATTACTAGATCAGTAGCTTCAAAGAAGTTGAATAATACGTTTGTATGATGTGTTCCGTTTACTGCTAAGCCGCCGCTCCATTTATCTAATACTGTTCCGCTTATGTTTACTAATACTGCCGAGCCGTTAGGAACATCAATTGTAAGAGAATGAGAGTTTGCTAAGCTGGATGCAGAAACTTCGAATATATTCAAGTAAGGATCTGTTCCAGTCATGTATAATCCGCCCCACTCGAGAGAAGTAGTTTGGTTTGCTGCTCTAAGAGCTAAGCTAGCTGATAAGCCTTCCAAATATGATCTTGCTGCTGCAAAATCTACTGGATTGCCTTGACGCACGCTGCCGTTGTGAATAGTTACTAAAGGATAATATCCGCTTAGGTTTGAAGAGATTCCGTATACAACGTTTCCGCCGTAAACACCGCCGCTTGTATATTCTAAGTGTCCGCCAACAACTAATACGTCTTGAACTGATGTTGAGTTACGTAGATCGTATCCAACACTGTAATTAGCTAATGTAACGTTTCCGCCTGCTGCCATTTTAGCTTCTGTATCTGCGGAAGGTTGATTAACATCTTCAAATATGAATACGTTGAAATCACTTGCTGCGCCTAAGTCGATAGGGTCAGCAGCCAATGTTCCAATGTTTACAGTAACTGTAATTGATAATGTTGCGCTCTGTCCAACTGCTAAGCTGCCAACTTCCCATAATCCGGTAGTATTTGTGAAGCTTCCTTGTGAAGTAGAATATGAAGAATAAACAACGCCTTCAGGCAATAAGTCGGATACTTGAATGTTTTCAGCTAATACTGAACCAGTGTTTGCAACTGTGATTGTGTAAACAACTACTTCGCCGTCTTCAGGATGTAATTCGCTTGCAGATTTTGTAATCGAAAGTATCGGTTTTACTATTTCTGGTTTTAATCCGGCATCAACAGTTAGATTTTCGTCGCCGTCTGCTAAAGTAACGCAAGTTGTAATTCCGGTTCCGGAGCTAGGTACGAATTGAACATCAGAATCAAGAGCATCGTCAGAGCCGGCATCTTTAATTGTGAATTGATATCCCCACAAGAGAACAAATTCAACATAGTAATCACCAGGAGCTAAATCACTGAATAAGTACAATCCGCTAGCGTCTGTGGCTGTTGTTGCAACAAGTTCTCCGGCGCATGTGAACAAGATTGCCTGAACGTCTGCAGCGCCAGGTTCGCCTATTTCTTGAATACCATTACCGTTTTCGTCTAACCATACTCTGTTGCCTAAAGAAGCTTTAGGAATACAAATTACTTCTACAGTCCAGCTGTCCTCAGATTCAACAGTTGGGAATTGAGTGGTACCGTCTTGAGGATAACCGATTACTTTTGCAGTATTCACTAATTGACCGCAATCAGCATCGCTTGTTAAATATTTCTTTGTGAATGTCCATGTTTGTCCAGGATTTACAGGAGAAGTATAAGCTATATTTCCGCCACTAGAATTGAACATTGGATCGTATACTTCTACGCCGCTCTTTAATGGAATATCGCCGCAGTTTGTTACTTTGAATGTAAATGTAATTTCTTCGCCTGCTTCAACTGATTCTGGACCAGTTTTTTCTAATGATACGCAAGTTTTGAAGAAACCGAAATCAACGTCAAAGTTATCTGCACAGTCAATCGAAACAGATGCAGTATAAGAAGTTCTGTCGCCGTCGCTGTCTTTTGTGTCGTTGCCGGCATCTTTATAAGTAGCATACCATTTTTCACTTGCGCTGCTAACAAATACTCCGGTTCCGCTGAAGTTTGAAGGAGCTATTTCAACTGTATATGAACCGTTTTCAATATCAACGAATTCATAGTATCCGCTTGCGTCTGTAACTGTTGAGGCAACAACTGCTGAACCGCTTAATAATTGAACTTCAACGCCTTCAATTCCAGGTTCGTTTAAATCTTGAAGACCGTTTACAACAGCTTTATCGTGCCATACGAAGTTGCCAATTGTGCTTAAACATTTGTAAATACCGGCATCCCAGGATAAGTCATTTTCGCCTGGATCTAAAGTTGTGCAAACTGTTTTACCGCTGCCATCAACATCGGAATCAACAGCGTCGTTTGTGCCTGCATCTTGAGGTGAGAATGAATGACCAGCGGGAAGACTGAATAGAACATAATAATCACCGGCAATAAGATTCGAGAATAAGTAAGCGCCAGTGCTGCTTGTTATTGTTGTTCCTTTTAGAACATTGTTGCAGTCGAATAATTTAACTGTAACTCCAGCCAATCCAGCTTCGCCGTTATCTTGTACGCCGTCTTTATTAGAATCGTACCATACTTTGTCTCCTAAAGATGATTTTGGAGTACAAGCAACATCAACAGTCCAAGTGTCAGACATTTCGACAGGAGTAAATTGAGTTCTTCCGCCGTCACTTGGTGAGCCAACAACTCTTGCATTATTTACAAGTGGCTGCTCGCAATCGGCTTCTTTTGTTAAATAATTCTTTGAAATTGTCCAAACTTCACCGGGATTAACAGGGGTTTTATACCCATCGCCGGATCCGTTTAAGCCTAACATTGAATCATATACTTTAGCTCCGCCCATCAATGGAACGTCACCGCAGTTTGTTACTTTTATTGTATAAGTGATTTCGTCGCCAGCTTGTGCCGTTGCTGGGGCTGTTTTTTCAATTGTTACGCAAGTTTTGAAGAAACCGAAATCAACGTCAAAGTTATCTGCACAGTCAATCGAAACAGATGCAGTATAAGAAGTTCTGTCGCCATCGCTGTCTTTTGTGTCGTTGCCGGCATCTTTATAAGTTGCATACCATTTTTCACTTGCGCTGCCTGCAAAAACTCCGCTTCCGTTAAAGTTTGAAGAAGCAATTTTAACAGTGTATGTGCCGTTTTCTAATCCTGCAAATTCATAATATCCGTTTGCATCAGTAACTGTTGAGGCAACAACTGCTGAACCGCTTAATAATTGAACTTCAACGCCGGCAATGCCTGGTTCGTTTGAATCTTGAATACCGTTGGGAGTATAGGGATATGTTGCCGATGCTAAATCATGCCAAACAAAATTGCCGATTTTGCTGAAACAAGGATCATCTTCGCAAGGATATGGATATGTCGCGTTTGAAAGACCAGGCTTGTTTGGTGAATTATGCCATGAAACGAGTTCCACCTTTTTAAAACCAGAATTGCCGAAAGCTGCTGCTGAAATTTCAAATTCGTAAACCATTTCGTATATCCAGTTGGGATACGTAGGATTGGGATCGTAATTTGAATTTGTTGCCGGTGAGTTGACTGTTAAAGCATAATTAAATTGATTAAAGTTTATGCTTAAAGAGGAGTTATGGTTTAAAATAAAAGGAGAGTTTCCCGATTCTATTCTTGTGCCATAACCAGAAATCTGAGTGGGAGATTCGTTATCATCAAAATAGTCTAATTCAAAATGAAGAACTTCCGCTCCAGTTTGATTGCGAAGGCTGAATTCCGCCTTATCGCTTTTCCTAAGATGATCGAATTTGTGTTGACTCCACCCGATAATATTTGTGCCGTACGTATTGTCATTAAAGGTCTTTTCGGCTGTGAGTGTAACTTTAACATTTCCGCTTGATAATACCTGCCATGTTAAAGTTGCAACTTTCTCGTCATGCCCGTCTATTGAAAGACAAAGATTTTGTGAAGAGGACTGGGCAAGAGCGGTAAATGATAATAAGAATAAAACTGATAAAGTCATCATCGTAAGTTTTGTTAATAGTACCTGTGCTCTCATTTCAACTCCTTTTTGTGATAATTTTAACCTTATTTTACAAAAAGGATGCCATGTCATTATTGTTTGAATACAGCTTATAATCGAAACATTTTATAAGAATAGAGGATTCGGAATGTTTCATTGTGAGGCAGGCTCCATGTATCAATCATATTAATACATTAGAGCTCTGTCAAGAGTAAATAAAAGGGGGCTCTGTGGGAAAATGTTTAGTTTTTAGTTAAAAACACAACATTTTCTATGTGATAAGTGTGTGGAAACATATCAACAGGGCGGGACTTAATAATTTTAAAACCTGCCTCAAAAAGCAGCCTTAAATCCCTTGATTGCGTTGCCGGATTGCAGCTTACATAAACAATTTTTGGGGGATTGAGTTGAATAATATCTTTCACTGTTTTAGGGTTCATGCCGTTTCTTGGTGGGTCGGCAACTATAACGTCTGGAGTAGGAATGTTCTTTTCTTGAATTATCGGAATGAACGACTTATTTAAATCTGCTTCAAAATATTCAATGTTTTTTACGTCATTCAAACCGTTGTTTGTGTTTGCGTCTTCAACTGCGGCTTGCACCGACTCGAACGCATAAACTTTTTTAACATATTCGGACATGTAGATTGAAATAGTACCCGCGCCGGAATAAAGGTCGTAAACAATTTCGCTTCCGTTGAATTCGGCAAAATCTAAAACTGTTTGGTAAAGCCTTGAGGCTTGAAGAGTATTTGTTTGAAAAAACGAGTTTGCGCTTATTCTGAATTTGTATTTTCCGATCATATCAAAAATAAAACCGCTGCCATGAAAGACTTTTTCATAATCGCCAAGCGCTACCTGAGCTTTTTTTAGATTAACATTATTAATTACAGTTGTAATGGCAGGAATTTGTTTTAGCAAATCAGAGGTGTATTCCATCATCAATGATTCATCTTCGTTCGAGGTAACCAAATTAACCATCAAGTCGTTGGTGTGATGAGACTGCTTGATAACGAGATTCCTTAAATATCCTTTGTGCGTGTTGGTTGAGTAAATGGAAATTTTTCTGCTTTTAAAAAACTTGCGTGTAAAATTTAGAATTTGGTTGCTCTCTTCGGATTGAAGAAAGCACTCGTTTATATCCAGCGCTTTGTCAAAAATTCTTGGAATGTGAAGTCCTAAAGAAAAATCTCTGTCCAAAATTTCCGATGATTCGTTAATTTCCTCTGTGGTTAACCATCTTTTCTCCGCAAACGAAAATTCCATTTTGTTGCGGTAGAATATTGTTTTATCTGAAGGAGTTATCGCTTCCATTTTAAATTCGCTCAATCCGCCAAGTCTTTCCAAAATATCTTTAACCTGTTTAGACTTGTACTCCAATTGCTTCGAATAAATTAAATCCTGCTGTTTGCAGCCGCCGCAAACGCCAAAATAACTGCACTGCGCTTTTGTTCTAAACTCGGAGGGCGTAACAACTTCAATGGTTTTTGCTTCTGCGTAGGATTTTTTCTTTTTAAAAATTTGAGCTTTTACAACGTCGCCGGGATACGAACCATTTACAAATACGATGAACTTCTTTTCTTCATTCTCTTGTGCTACTCGCGCAATTCCTTTTCCTTCGAATGCGTAATCTTCAATCTTAAGTTCAACTATATCGCCTCTATTCATCATTTCCTTTTACTTTTTCTTTAGCACCATTGCTTCAAAACCAATAAATTTATCCGCGCCCTGATTCAGGTATGCTTTTGAGTCGTGGCTCAACCGGTTCAACAGCTTTTTGTAATATGATTTTTCTCTATCAGAAAGTTCGTCTATTGTTTTTCTCAACTGCTCTAAGTTGCTGGAATAATAATCGTGCAGAGTCGCCGAAAAATTTTCTTTTAATACAATTTGAAAATCTCTCGTTGAATAATAAGTTTCTAGTTCATCAATAAACAACGGTTTTAGATCCGATCCCGAATAAATATTCTCAACAAACGGCGGCGCGTTTTCCTGAAGGTTTACAATTTCTCCAAGGGAAAACAATCCCTCGCTTTTTAGAATTCTCTTTATTTCTTTAACAATCTTGTTTCGCCTCGAAGTAGAAATAGACGCTTGCGCATAAATAAGATCAAACTGAGAATCGCTGTAATCGGTTAGCTCAAAATTCATGAGCTTTATGTGCACTTTTGAATCTTTTGAGAGTTCGATTTTCGAATTAATCAGCGAATCGTAATCTTCCACTATCATCTCAACTTCTTTGCCGGTTTTTGTGGAAAATTTTTCTGCAATTTCAACGCTGGAAGCTCCGATTACGAGAACATTTAATCCGGAAACATTAGTAAATTCAATAAGTTGCTTAAGCTGTTTTCTAAGTCCCGGTAAAAATATTTGCTTATTCATTTTTGTGCTTTCCTAAAAATTTGCCTAAAGGATAAATATAATTCTCTGCCACTTTAATTTGTTTTACCGAACCGTCGGCGCCCAATTCGAAAACAACTTTTTCACCAAACGGTTTAGCGTTTCTGAAGACATTCTCTGCTTCGGGATAAAGAAGCGTTAAATTACTTTCCGGGTTTTCGCGCGGCGGGAATCCATAATCATAGAAATACAATTTCTTGTTTAAAATAACAACGTCTGTTCGCCAATTCCATGGATCAATATATTTGCCCACAAACTTTTCCCAAGAAGTGTTGTAAGAATAATCTTCTTTGTCCGGCTTTTCAAATTCTTTTTTTATTGCCGGCGCGGCTAATTCATAAATCTTTTTTGCAATTGTGTATGGGCTGTAGTCTTCGGTGTTAATCATTACAATCACGCCAATCTTCTCTGCCTGGCTGAACAAAATTTGCGACCTGTATCCGGCAACCCATCCTGCGTGACCAACGTAAACTCTATCTTTATCCTTAAATGTGCTGAAAGCCAATCCCCAGCCGCTTTCCCATCCGGGCTGAATCCATTGAACTCTGTGCATTTCTTTTAATGTGTTTCCATCCAAAATGGCGTTTTTGTGATTATCATAATTAAATTGCAGCGAAATGAATTTAGCCAAATCTTTTACGCATGATGAAATATTTGCCGCAGCGGTAATTCCTTTTGAATCTGTAAACGGGGTGATCTTGCGTTCATCTTCTTTCGATTTTGCGAAATATCCAGTTGCCAGTTTTGAAAAATCTTCGTCTTTCAAATTCACTCGAGTGTCGTTCATTTCAAGAGGCGTTAATATGTTTTCGTTGATATATTTTTCGTAAGGCATTCCGCTCACGCTTTCAATTATTTCTCCGAGCAATGTTATTCCCAGATTAGAGTATTTATATTTCTCATCCGGCGGATAGAGCATAGTCTGATTTGGAAGAGTTTCAACGATCTGTTCTTTTGTTGGAAATTTGTGGTCAGTCCAATAAGGGAAATCTGCTTCCCGAGGCAAACCTGAAGTGTGAGTAAGCAGATGACGGATTGTAACTTCTTTGGCTCCTTCAAAACTGTTTTTTATTTTGAACCAGCTTAAATGTTCACGAATTGGATCGTCGAGATTCAGCAATCCTTTATCACGAAGCTGCATTATCGCAGTTCCGGTAAACAGTTTTGTAATTGATGCAATTCTGAATAATGTTTCTTCCGTTATTTCTGTTTTCTTCACAAGATTTGCGAAGCCAAATCCTTTGGAGAAAATCATATCCTGATCATAAACTATTCCGATCGCAAGCCCGGGAATCTCGTGATAATTAATTAATTCGTTAATCCATAATCCGGCGAGTTGAATTTTTGCCTCCGATTCGCTCTTGCCGGAGAGTAAATTTGTCTGCGCGCTTAAAACACCGGCAGCTAAAATCAACAGCAGAGTAAAGAAAACTATTTTAAGCTTCATAACTTCCCTTGCGAAGAATTATTAATTTTTCCTTTTGCACCTCAATAATAATAATAATGTTCGAGAGACTTAAGTAAAATTTTGTGATTTTGTTCCCCCTTTTTCCGAGCATCTTTTAAAATGATCAAATGGAATACGGCTGCTACAAACAAAATAAATTTGAGGTTTTGTCGGAAAGAATATATGAAATAATCGGTTAAACGGGATCTGCGCTTGTTGCACTTTCTTTGATGATGAGAAATATATTGAAACTGCGAGTTATAAACTTTTTCGGCGCGGCTACTTTTGCTACCTATGGTTTATTGATCGGCGTCAATCCCGTTTTATTGCTCAATGGATTTATTACTCTTGTGGATATTTATTACCTCGTTGATATGTTTAAGAAAAATGATCAATTCGGATTGATAGAAGTTAATTTGAAAAATCACGAGTACATCCGCAGGAATATTTATTTACAAAGAAGTGTCGGATCACGATATTGAAATTATTTTGGATTATGCAATTCCCGATTTTCGCGATTTCAAAAACGGTGAATATATTTACTCTGCCGAAGTTAAGCTGCTTAAGAAAGAGGACGTTAAAAACCTTATTGCTTATTCCGATGTTAAAGCGCATATAAAATATTTATCTTATCTCGGATTTAGAAAAAGCGATGCCGAAGAGAACTTATTCGTAAAGCAAATTTAAATTCTACTTTGCCTCAACTATTTTATAAACCTGATCGCGAGGGCGTATTTCCGATGTACAGACAAAGGTTGCTTCCTCTCCTTTTAATGCGGTTTCAACGTTTTTCTCGTCTTGGACTAAGGATTCCACTTTCATCTCCACAACGCCGGTAGTATTGCCGATGATATAAAGATCGTCATTCAAGGATAAATTTCCGGATTCCAGTTTAATGTGTGCGATGCCGCTCTTCTTATAGTAGTTAAGAATTTTACCTACATACATTTTTCGTGTGGTTGCCTGGCTGCCGTATTTAATTGCGTAATCTTCGCCCGAAGGCACGCCGAAGTAAAAGCCGGAAGAAAATCCTCTATTATAAACCCTTTGTAAATCCTCGTACATTTCCTTTTTTACTTCTGGCGTAAGTTTATTTTCAAAGTACAAGTTAATCGCTTTTCTGTACGTTGATACAACCTTGGAAATGTACTCCGGACTTCTTTTTCTGCCCTCAATTTTGAAAGAATCAATTCCCGCTTCAATGAGTTTATCGATAAATTCTATTGTGCAAAGATCTTTAGGCGACATTACGTAATCCTCGCCGAGCAGAAATTCGGATTCGCCGTCTTTGTCAATAATTTTATATTCTCTTCTGCAAGGCTGAATACATTCGCCGGTATTTGCGCTTTTGCCGAATACGTGATGGCTCATAAAACATCTTCCGCTTACAGCAACGCACATTGCGCCGTGCACAAAAGTTTCAATCTCCAGTTTCGTTTTCGATCTGATCTCTTTTATTTTTTCAAGAGTGCATTCTCGCGCAAGCACAATTCTTTCCGCGCCAAGCATCTCGTACATTTTAGCTGAACCGCTGTTTGAAATTGACGCCTGTGTGCTGATACAAAATGGAATTCCGTACTCCCTGCATTTTTGAATAACGGACATATCCCAGCAGATTACCAAGTTAACGCCCGATGATTTTACTTTTTCTAAAATTTTATTCAGCTCATTCAAGTCATCTTCAAATAAAATTGAGTTGAGCGTTAAATGTGTATCGACATTGTTTTCTTTACAATAAGCGGTGATTTCCGGCAGCTCGTCTATCTTAAAATTTGCCGCTTTTGCCCTCATATTTAATTTATTTACTCCAAAGTAGACCGCATTCGCTCCAGCTTGAACTGCCGCATTAAGCATTTTCCAGTCACCTGCCGGCGCGAGTAATTCGGGTTTACTTATGTTTTTCATTTTATCTCTAATATTCGGCTCACAAAATAAGAAAGCCAGACTAAAGATGTACCTGATTTATTAGCTAAATTAATTTGGCGTCCTTAAAGAAAGTGCATTTTCGGAACAGAGCATTCGCTTCTGTTGTGCTGAGCATTTAATAGCCAATGTGACAATTGGGTCACGCAATCCCACTGCCGTGGTAAAATATAACTTATGCTTCCTGAATTTTTTCTTTTATATTATGTCCTGTTTTTACTATAATAGTTGTTAATAATCTCAGAAATCGCATGCAGATTCTGTAGAGGTTTGGTTTTTTTCTGATATTCTGATTTTTACTGATGAGGAAATAGACTCAAATATCATTTAAAATATTTTTTTAGTTTTAAGTACGATTATTTTATTATTTATTTTGATTTACATTGCAAAACTTTGAATCCATATTGAGTTTGTTAAACTCCATTTCCGGTGCAAGTTGCTCCTATATTCTCCGCTCGAATCCGGATGGATTCAGTACGTTATACTTTGCCGGCTCTTGTGAAAAAATTGAAAAGGAAATAGAAAGCCTAAACGCTGAAATTACCAGAAATGGAAGTGACCCAATTGAGAGCAAAAACTTGAAATCACGCGCTTCCATTGCCCAAAATGGTTTTAAGTCGGTTGAAGTAGATAAAATTTATACAAACAGCATTTCGAATTATTTCTTGGTTTCAATTTCTTCCTTAGAGTTAAATGAAAATTCAGCGGATTCTTTTAAGAGGCTTAAGGAAATTATTTCCTATTGCCTCGAAGATGATTTGGAAATCAACAGAAAGTACGAGGAAATAACTTCAAATCTCGATAGAGTAATTTATTCGACCAATGCGGATGGATCGAAGTACTACTTCATTTCAAATGCTGTAAAAAAAATATTCGGCTTAACGCCCGATGAAATTAAGACGAACAAAATTACGCTTCTGCGCAGAATTGTCCCCGAGTATTTTCGCGGGTACAATGAATTCATTAAAAAGCTGAAAGCTGGTCAAAGCGCTAATTACGAATATAAAATTCTTGATCCTTCCGGCACCGTTAAATTTGTACGTCAATACGGCAACCCGATTCTTATTGATGGAGCGGTTGAGCGAATTGTCGGCGAAATTGAAGACATTACTGAAGAGAAGGAAGTACAATTAAAACTCAAAAAGTCAGAAGAAAAATTCAGACTTTTAATTGAAACAGCAAGCGATCTCATCTTATCGCTGAACGGTTTTGGATATATTGTTCTTGTAAACACAAACGGCACAAAGCATCTTGGCTACTCGCCCGAGGAAATGCTGGGCAAGCACTTTTTAGATTTGATCAGCGAAGAAACTAAACCTGATATTGCTTTAGCATTTCAAAAAATTCTGCGCAGCGAAACAACCACTCACTTCGAAGCTGAGTTTGTTGATAAGTTCGACAGAAAGATGATTTACGAATTTAAAGCAACTCCAATAAAGGAATCCGGAATAATTGCGGAAATGCTCGCTGTTGGACGCGACATTACTACGCGCAGGAGAGATGAAGAAAAAGCCAAAGATCTAAATCTAAAATTGCAGGAAGCAAACAGAATAATTTCTATTGAGCGCGATAGAGCTAAACAGCAGGTAACCGTTCTCGAGGAGCTTAACAAACTTAAAAACGAATTTATCTCGCGTGTCTCGCACGAGTTAAGAACACCGCTCGCATCAATCGTAGGGTTTGCAGAAACAATAACTTCCGATTCCGAAATGTCTCAAGAGATGATACTTGACTTCACAAATATAATTTTAACCGAGGGAAAACGTTTAGCTGTTTTAGTAAATGACATTCTCGATTTTTCGAAATTGGAGTCCGACGATTCTAAACTCGAAAAAACCAACATCGATGTTGTTAAGCTAATTTACAGCGTTATTGACAGATTCAAGAAGCAAGCGGTAAAGAAAAAAGTTAATCTTACTACTCAGATACCCGAAGCAGAAATAATAATTTATGGCGATCAAGAGCATTTGTCTAAAGCAGTTGGCAGCATCATTGAGAATGCAATTAATTATACAAAAGCCGGCGGGAGAGTTACTGTTATTGCGCAGGATTTTTTAAAGGAAGTAGAAATAATTATAAGCGATACGGGAATAGGTATTCCCGAAAAAAATATTCCGCATCTTTTTGATAAATTTACTTCCTTAAGTTTTGATCCAAATCAGTCTCCAGGCACTGGTTTAGGATTGGCAATTGTTAAAAAAATAATCGACCTGCATCATGGTTTGATTCAAGTAAAAAGTGAAGTTAAAAAAGGAACTTCATTCATTATTAGATTACCTAAAAAGTTAACAACGTGAGGCGTAATTGGATAAATTAGTTTTTATTGTTGATGACGAACCTTCTATATTAAGACTTCTCAATCACTGGGTCAGAAACCTGTGGGGCTACAACATCGAATCATTTGAAACGGGAGCTGAGATGTTGAATAATCTCTCTAAAAATCCGGACATAGTTCTCTTGGATATCATGCTTTCGGATAGCAACGGATTAGACTTGCTTAGAAGAATTAAACAGCACAATATAAATATTCCTGTCATTATGCTTTCTGCGCAGGGCAGTGTGGAAGTTGCGCTTGAATCTCTTCGACTTGGTGCGTTTGATTATTTTCCTAAACCGATCGATAGCAACCGACTTGAACCTGCAATTAAAAATGCAATTCAGACTTTCGATCTTCAGAAAAAAATAGAAGAGCTCGAACAAAACATTCAAAAGGAATATAGTTTTGATAATATTATTTCTGCAGATAAGAGCATGCAGGATTTATTCAAAATGATTACCAAGGTTTTGAACAACGATATAACCGTTTTAATTGAAGGAGAAAGTGGAACCGGCAAGGAACTAATCGCGCGAGCAATCCATTTTAACGGGATGCGGAAGGATGATCCTTTTGTTGTGGTAAACTGCGCATCTATACCGCGTGAATTATTGGAAAGCGAATTATTCGGTCACGAGAAGGGCGCATTCACCGGCGCGCATCAAAGAAAAATCGGAAAATTTGAACTTGCCAAAAACGGCACCCTTTTTCTCGATGAAATCGGCGAAATGGAAATGTCTCTTCAAGCAAAAATATTGCGCGTTATTCAGGAAAAGGAATTTGAAAGAGTTGGCGGAAACGAAGTTATTAAAACTAATGTTAGAATACTTTCTGCTACGAATAAGGATTTGACTAAAGCCGTTGAGAATAAAGATTTCCGGGAGGATTTGTATTATCGTTTAAACTCATTCCCTATAAAGGTTCCTCCGCTTAGAGAACGGCGGGGAGATATAGTTGTTCTCATCGATCACTTCATTAAAGAGTTCAATGAAAAAATGAATCTAAACCTAAAGGGTGTAACAAAATCTGCATTGAAAGCTCTTTACGATTACGATTGGCCTGGAAATGTGAGAGAATTAGAGAACACACTTGAGCGCTGCGCCATACTTGCCGAAGGAGATCAAGTTGATGTTAAAACGCTTCCGAGTCAGTTTAATTCCCGCGGAAGCAGATTAAGAATTAGTTTGGATGGACCACTTTTTACCGAGAATTCTCCAATAATTCCGTTCGAAAGATTGAAGGAAGAAGCCATTCGCCATGCAATAAAAATAACCGACGGAAATATTGTTGAGGCGGCTAAAAAATTAAATATCGGCAGAGCAACTCTCTACCGGCTTATGGATAAATATAAAATTGATGCAAATAGGAATTAGTTACAGGCAATGAGAATAGTTGAAGAAAGAATAAGCGATGTGCTCGTTGAAATAGTCAATCTGAACCGGGCAACTTTGAGCGAAGCAAACAATTTAATGGTGTTGATTCAAAGAGGAATTAACGATGGCTATGTAAAAATCATAGTGGATATTTCAACGTGCGAGTATATCGATTCAAGTTTTCTTGGCGTTTTAGTTGCAGCATTAAAAAAAGTAGCTAACCGCGGAGGCGATGTTAAGCTAGTCGGCTTTAAGCCCGCAGTTCAGTCTATGTTTGAATTAACCCGAATGTTCCGAGTGTTCGAAACATTCAGTGATTTGCAAAAAGCGTTAAAAAGTTTTAGTAATAAATAAATTGTTCTAAATTAGGTAAGCGATGACTACAGATAACAAGTATAAAGTATTACTGGTTGAAGATGATGAAAATATTTCACGTCTGTTTTCTTATAATATTAAAAAGTCAGGCTACGAATGCGAACTTGCTGTAAACGGCAGAGAAGGATTCGACCTCACAAAATCGTTTAAGCCGGATATTATAATTAGCGATATTATGATGCCCGAAGTTGATGGTTTTGAGTTCAGGGAAATGCTATTAAACGATCCTGATCTTCGCGCAATTCCTTTTATATTCCTAACTGCAAAAGGGGCGGAAGAAGATATTCTTAAGGGATACGATTTGGATATTCAGGAATACATCATTAAAACTGCCAGCCCAAAAATAATAATGGCAAAACTTTCCGCCATTCTTAAGAGCGGCGAGAAAGAAAGAATAAAGGCTGAAGGAGAGGTTCAAAAAGCGGCTGATTCAATGGGCGCTAAAGTTGTTCCCGATGCTTTTCCGAACTTCGATGGATTTGTAATCAAGCATTGGCACGTTCCATTTCACAATATTCCCGGCGGAGATTTTATAGACTACTTTAAAATCGACGAGAACAATATTGTAATTATACTTGGCGATGTAATGGGCAAAAAATGGGGCGCATGGTATTTTGCAGTTGCCTATGCCGGCTACGTGCGCAGCGCAATCCGTTTTGCTGTGCAGTCGAATGAAAAAATTACTGCAAGCGAAATAATGAATCGCGTGAATGCATCTCTTTGCGAAGACGAAAGAATCTCGGAAGTATTCGTTACTCTTTCGGTAGTATTGCTTAACAAATCCGACAGCACCGCTAATTACTGCGGCGCGGGCGATCTGCCGATAATTTATTACGATGGCTCAGAAGCAAGTATGATAAAATCAAAGGGGCTTCTTCTTGGTTTTAGCAAGGATGCGGGATACGAAGACGTTGAGATTAAGCTAAAACCCGGCGATGAATTGTACATGATAACAGATGGAATTCTTGAATCACGGAACGCAAACAGCGTTCCCTACGAAAACGAAGGAATAATCAAATCAATTAAACAGAAGAGCGATGAAGACTCGGTGGAAAGAGTAAAACGCGAGTTCACCGAATATACGCAAGGAAAATTTGAAGATGACGTCAGCCTTATTTATGTGAAGATGAACTAATTCCTTTAATTGAGTTTTTTCCGCAGATGCTTTGTTATATACTCGTAAAACTCCAACGGTATTGAAACCTGACGCAAAATATCTTCAACATCGTCCTTAGAGATTTTTTTAAAATCCTCTTCTCGCGGTGTTATGCAGATTCCGCCCAAATCAACGGCGGCGGGACTTAATAAAATATTTTTTTTTCCTTCCTCAAAAAACTGATGCGGTCTGTGCTTTGCCCTCGGAAAAATCATCACGCGCCATTTGTTTTTTTCGTAAGAGGAAATAATATTCAGCATTGGTTCCGGGGAATTTGACTGTTTGAGTGTGTGAAGCGCTTCATATATTTTTTCAAACGCAGACACAATTGATTTTTGATCCGAAGATTCAATGGAGTAAAACTTACAAATGTAATTCGGCACGCCAAAAACCTTTAAATCTTCATCCTCAAAAATTTGCTGCCCGCACTTTTTTACTATCGAACCGTATTCAACTTCTAACGGCAAGTAATTTTTTATGCCCGCTTGAAAGTGCATGTGATCCGGCGCAGAAGCCCCGCAATTAGGTCCATTGTAAAAGACCGAATAATATTTCCCGATATCTTTTGTTAAACGAAGCATGCCTTCAAAATTATTTTTAATAAACTGCGGTACGTGATCAATTTTAGGAATAGTAAAATGTTCGGGGAAAATCGGAAATGGATTAACCAGAATTAAATAATCACGGAAATACTGAAGCCCTTTTTGGTCTTCGGGTAAATTTTGTGAGCACAAAAAACACTTCCGCTCCTTTATGGTTTTTTCATCAACCTTTGCAGAGGATGAAATTATTCTGCCGGGATTAAACTGAACCCTAGTTGAAAAATTTGTGAAATCAAGTTCCTTTGTTTTTATCGACTTAAGCTGCTTATACCCCTTGCCGGCTAAATCCCATTGCTTTTGCTGATAAGAAATTAGCGCTTTCATTCTTTCGGCAAGCGAAGACTCTGAGGTATATTTTTTTAGTTCGTTATCGTCAACAATCACTTTTTCAAACATTTGCGTTTTTCCTTTGTCTCGCTATCAATTCAATTGTGCGCACTCTGTCTTTGTATGTGTTATGTGCATTCTGTTTCTGAATATCAAGCGCGGCGTCAGAATTTCCCTCCCATCTTCTGCACATATATAACGGTTCGTAAATTCTGCCAATTTGATATTCTCTCGAAATTGCTAGTCCGAGCGCATAATCCTCGCCGTAACTTACATTTGGAATTTTATTCTCTCTTAGAACGGGAGTATAAAAAGCGCGCGGCGCGCCAAGTCCATTTATTCGCAGAGCGTTGTTCTTGCCGTTGTCGGGAGTCCATTCTTTGTGGTCTATAATTCCCGGCGGAATTTGCTCCAAATCAAAATTCGTCATCTGATAACTTCCGATAACCATTGCGCATTTGTCTTTTCTAAATGCGTCAACAATTTTTTGAAGCGTGTTTTCATCCGAGTATAAATCATCCGAATCGAGCTGAACGGAAAACTTTCCGCACATTTCATGATGCGCCGCTTCATTCCAGCATCCGCCAATTCCCAAATCTTTTCTTTTTGGAGTTACGTGAATCACCTTTGAATCCGTTGCTGCGATTGATTTTATTTTTTCAGTTGTTCCATCATCGGAATAATTATCAACAATTATAAGATTGTACTTAAAATCCGTTTTCTGGTTTAACACCGAACTGATTGCATCGGCAATTGTGTTAACGCGATTCTTAACGGGAATTATTACAGAGGCTTCTACTTCAAACTTGCCTGCCGACAAATCAATTTCTTTGTAATCCGGAGAAAGGAACGCGTCAATATCTTTTAAGTGCTGAGTTACCGCTTGCTCCATTTCGATTTGCACGGCGCGGTTTTTGGGATCAACATAATCAAATAATTTTTGACCCGATTTTCTCGTATCGCTTTCAGTAGTAAAATAAAGATATTCGGGAACACGGAATAGTTGAAAACTCTGACTAACTTTTAAACGCAAATCATAAATTCCCGCGAAATCATAACTTGTTTCCATTCTGCCCGCGGCTTCTTTTAAAGCATCTGTCTTATAAAACAGAACATATCCAAAATGGAAATCATCTCTCAAACTTCCCGCTTGATAATCTATCACTGGATAATTGCTTCTGTTTCCATCTTTAATTTCATAGTAGTCTGAATAAACCAGTCCCGCTCCCGTATCTTCTGCAACAGAGTAGAAACGTTCCAAACCAAATTGCCCGAACTCCAATTGATTGTCCTGTGTTAAAAGCAAAGCATAATCGGTGAATGTTTTTTCGGATATAAGTTTAACGGTTTTTGTGCTGAATAGATTATCGATTTTAATTAGTTCGCAGCCGTTAACCGGAGAAATGTTTTCCTGCGTTGTTAATAAAACAATTTCTGAAACTAAGCTGCACGAGTTCAATTCTTTAACTGTTTGAGATGTGTGCTCATATCCGTTGTAAGGTAAAAACGCTGTTATTTTCATCGGCTCGTAACTCCCTTGTTATAAATATTATAGAATCGAGGTCATTCTAAAAAGACCAAAACCGTCAACCTTCGGCTGATTAATTGAAGCGGTTTTAGATTTTCGCAATCATTTCAGTATAATGCCTTTATATAGCGACCTAAGAATTTATTTGTGAATAGTTCCGTCCTCTAAAATTCGATTGACGACCCGATCCAAAATTGTCTTCCTGGCTCCGGAAGACTCCATTGTGTGAAATATAGTTTATCAAATATATTATTAATTCTTGCAAAAATAATAAGCGTACTCTCATTAAAAACTTTCAGCGAATAAGAAATTCTAAAATTGGACAACAAATAATCGGGAAGATATTTATATCCATCGCTGCCTTCCTTTAGACCAAACTCTTTTCCCACATAATTCAATTCTAAAGAGCTTTCAATCTGTTCGCTTAGTTTATAATTAATTGTTGACCCGCCAATAATGCCCGGTTTATATTCAAGCGTATCGCTGTAATTACCGTTTTTATTTTCTGCGAAACTGTTGAGCAGAGTAAGGTTGAGTTTTAGTTCCAGATCTTCTGCCGGTTTGTAGTCAAATAACGCTTCAAGTCCTACTGTGCGGATTTTATCTTCATTAATTCTTTTGAATTTCTTTACGTTATTCTCTACTACCACAGTTCTCACAATTCCATCATTCAAATATGACATGAAGAAATTCAGATCGAACTTGCTATTTATTCCCGAAACAGAAATTCCGCTCTCTAAATTTATTGCCGCTTCGGCTTTTAATTCCGGGTTAATTATAAATCTGCCAAGCGCTCCCGAGAACTGTTCGCGCAGAGTGGGAAATCTTGTTTTTCTTCCCGCGCTAAGACTCAAATTTATATTTTCATCGAGCGTGTAAATTACAGATGAATTTATACTGAAATCTGTTATTCCCTCCTGCGCAGGCTTATCTCCCGTTTGCGGCGTTTCTGAGCCATCCAAACTTGAACCGATTATCGCGGTTAATTTTTTGTCGGTGAATTCGTATTCAACTCCCGCGCTGAAAAGAGTTTGAGAGTACGTCAACAACTCAAAATTATTGCTAAGAAATTTTTCTTTGTGGGCGCTGCTTGTTGCGCTAAGAGAAAATTTAAGCATCGAGTTGTTATCAATAAAATACGTGTAAATCATTCTTCCATAAAGCACGTCGTCAAAATCTTTTTCGATGTCATCAATTTCATTGTATTGAATGTTCTTAAACTGATCGATTTGCATCTTAAACCGATAATACGAAAACGAGTACGTGAACAGAGACGTGCCAAGGTATTTGAGAAGATGGCTGCCGTTCAGCGAAATTGAAGCTTTATTCCAGAGCGGATATTGCCAGTATCTCGGTGATGCAACATCAGTTTCAGGCGCAACGCCTTTTTTGCTGTCAATATAAGATACGGCAAGTCCAATGTTTGAAGAGGCTTCGTAATGATATCGGAATTTTGCAAACAGGCTCAAGCGCTCCGAATATGAATTGGTTCTAATTCTTCTTTCGTTTGCCGGATTTGTGTACGAGTCAGGAAGCGTGTAGCCATCGGTTTTATTTGCTGACCCAGAAACGAAGTAATCGAACTTTTTGAACTTCCCGCCGTGAAATCCGGAGAAGTAATTATAATTATTCTCTCCAAACCGCAACCCGATTTTGCTTTTTTGAATCGACCCGTTAAGCGATGAAATATCAACAGCGCCGCCAACTGTATTTGCGCCGTACACAATCGAAGGAATTCCTTTTATCACAGTTATTTCGTCAATTGCTTCAATTGGAATTAGGCTCAAATCAATTCTGTTATCCCACGGAATGTTCATCGGAACGCCGTCGAAGAATAAAGCAATCTGCCTTTCTCCCGCGCCTCGTAGAAAAAACAAACTTTCCCCTCTGGAATTTGTCTGCGTTTTTACAGACGGAATAATTCTTCCAAGCTCTACAAGACTTGACGCATCCGATTTAACAATTTTTTCTATGGAGATTACATGAATGGTTTTCGGCTCAATTACGATTCCACTTTTAACTGTTATCTCTTCCAGATTATAATTCTTCAGTGAATCTTTTTCCTGCGAATAAATGAGAACACTCGAAAAAAAACAGATTAAAACGAGAAGTTTTTTATAAACCATCAATACTAAATCGTAATTATTGGATGTGTAAATGTATGAAATAAAAATTTTAAACAGATGATTCAACTTTGATATTTGAAAATACCTGACAATTTTTTATATTGATTCAGAACAATCGGTCTGATAATGACAGTAATATTTTCAAAAAAATGCGAATTGGGTCTTCAAGCGGTTTTGTTCCTTTCAACAAAGCCAACCGGAACATTATTTAACGCGCTGGAAGTTTCCACGGAAGTTAAGCAGCCAAAAGAGTTTGTGTCAAAAGTTCTGCAAATTTTAACCGCAAGCGGAATTGTTGGCTCCAAGAAGGGGAAAAACGGCGGATTCTTTTTAGCAAAGGAGCCAAAGAATGTTCGGCTGATAGAAATTGTCGAAGCAATAGACGGCTTGGATGTTTTTAACTGCTGCGTGCTTGGATTTCCGGGCTGCTCGAAAGAAGAGCCTTGCCCCGTTCACAACAAATGGGGAGTCTTGCGCGATGAGGCTTACAGAATGCTAAGCGAAGAGACGCTGGCTGATCTTGAAGAAAAGACAATTATAAAAATTAGCAGCTTATAATTTTCGTTTTTTTCGTTGCGCTATCTCTTTTTCGCGAGGAGAATTAGGTCTTTTGATTTTGCTTCCACAAATTCCGACTTATCCAATCCTCCAAAAATCTTCGCGCTAAAATTATATTTGTTAAAATGGAAAACAATTTCTTCCGGCAGATGCGGATAAATATCTGTTCTGATTGTACTTCTGGTTTTATTTGACTTATCCGTTTTGTTGATGCAGAATATTAGTTTATCGTTATCCCTCTCATAGTATCTCTCAATAATATTTTTATCATCTTCAAATTTATTGATCTGCATGTTTTCTTCTTTGAGAAACAAATTGTAATTCAGGATTTGGACAACAGCTTTGCCCCCTGACTTAAGAATTAACGCAATATTATTTATTGATTGCTCAAGAAGGTCTTTGGAAATATTTGCCAAAGTATTACCCAGAGAGACTGCCATGTCAAATTGTGAATGCAAGTTTTCTGGCAGTGATGTAAGTGACGCTTTTATAAAATTAATTTCCAGCTTTTCTGATATTGCATTCGATCTCGCTTTTTCTATCATCGAACTTGAATTATCGATAGCCGTAACTTTGAGTCCCAGCTTCGAAAGGGCGATTGAATCTATTCCCGTCCCGCAACCCAAATCTGCAGCATCTTTTTCGTCCGTGATGAAATTCTTTAGGGCGGAGATTCTCCTTTCCAGCGCTTTGTCAAAGCTGATCATCTCATCGTAGAAAACAGAGACATTGTCGTAAAATTTAGAGTTTTGCATAATTTTAACTATCGGCGGTCAGCTATCAGTACCCAGCATCCAGCATCCAGCATCCGGTACCCAGCATCCAGTATCCAGCATCCAGCACCTAATTCACAACCGCTTCATTTAATACTTCTCCATTTATTCCTATTACAACAACTTTGAGAGGGACTTTTCTTTCTGCCGATTCAACTGCGTGTTGCGCCATTTGCAGCAATCCTCCACAGCATGGCACCTGCATTATCAATGCCGTAATTGATTGTATCTGAGCATCGTTAATCATGGATATCAACTTTTCTACGTAAACTTGTTTGTTGGAATCCAATTTAGGGCAGGCAATAGCTATCGATTTTTCCTTCATAAAATCTTTATGAAAATCCCCGTAAGCAAAGCCGACACAATCCGCAGCGAGGAGCAGATGTGAGTTTTTGTAATATGGCGCAGTTGGGGGAACCAAATGAAGCTGAATAGGCCACTGTCTTAACTGCGATTGCCGTGAACCCGATTCTTCATTTTCTTTTACGGCGGATTTTTCAAACGACATTGATTTAGAACCTGGGCATCCTCCATGATGTGATTGAGCTGAGTGAGAAGAGGCGGCAATTGCAACTGGGTTATCTAATTCATTTTCTTTCAGATAATTGACGGCGATTTTTAAGTATTCGTATTCCTCATGTTCGCGCAAGTGCTCAAGATGAGCTTTAATTACGTTAGGTCCTCCCTTAACGATGTAATCCATAACTTTCATTTCATCATACGGCTCAGCTTCGCGTTCAATAACTTTCATCGCATCCTGGGGACAATGACCAATACATGCGCCGAGTCCATCGCAGAATAAATCACTGATTAATCTCGCTTTCCCATCAATAATTTGGAGGGCGCCTTCGTGACATTCCGGAACGCAGTTTCCGCAGCCGTCACATTTTGATTCATCTATTTCTATGATTTTTCTTAACATTTTTTCTCCGAACAATTCAAAACAGATTTATAAATCCGATTTGAAATTACCGCAATTATTTCTTTTTCGCAAGAGCATCAAGGTTATTCCCGCTCATTTATTTTTCTATTACTTCAATTTCTTGTATTTTGTATTTCAAAATCACGCTAATACATTCTTGGAAGTACGTTGAAAAAAATATTTACAATTTTCCTCCTATCAGCTGTTTCGATCTTCCCACAAAGCTTATTAATTAATGAAGTAATGACTTCAAACGCTTCAACTCTGGCAGACCAAAACGGAAATTACCCCGATTGGCTGGAAGTATTTAATCCGGGAACTAGCGGACTAAATTTGGGATTCTATTTCCTTTCGGATGATTTTTCAAATTTACAAAAATGGCGGTTTCCAGATACAGTTATTCAATCCGGGCAATATGCAACGGTGTTCGCTTCGGGTAGCGGCAGTTCCGTTAGTCATTGGGAAACCATAATAAATTGGGGTGATGTTTGGAAATACAAACCCGGCGCCTCTCAACCTCCTGCAGATTGGAATAAAATTGATTTCTTTGATTCCGGATGGTTGAGCGGTACAAGCGGCTTCGGTTATGGCGATGATGACGATAATACAATTTTAAGTTCCGTTATCTCCGTTTTCATCCGCAAAGAATTTGTGATTGAAAACGTCGCGAATATCAATGCCGCTGTTCTGCACATTGATTATGACGATGCATTTGTTGCTTATCTAAACGGTA
>JAHJTX010000226.1 GCA_018829545.1 Bacteroidota bacterium
GAGTCCACTCTGAAAAGTCATATTGTTATTAACCCCACGTTTTAACGTGGGGTTAACAAGCTAAAAACAAACTTTCCCAAACGGGTTTTAACCCGTTTGGGGTTTTTCAGAGTGGACTCATAATTCAAATGAAAAATCCGAAAAAATAAGGTTGCAATCAAGTACATTTTTTTGCTGCTCTGAAAAGATGCTCAAATAACTGTTAATAACTTAACGTGTTATTTAACAAACTTATTTCCCACAGTATTACTGAGTTACACATACTGACATTTCTAAAAAGTTACTACAAAAGAATTCTTAAAAGCACCACGATTTCTATTTCAAAAGCATCATCTTCTTTGTCTGTGAAAAACTAACAGCAGTTAACTTGTAAAAATACAAACCGCTTGCCAGCAATGAACCATCAAAGGTTACTTCATAAATTCCAGGGGTTTTATATTCATTCACTAATGTTGCAACTTCTCTGCCGAGAATATCGAATACTTGTAAAGACACGCTGCTGCGTGACTCTACGTTTTGGGGGATTGAAAACTTTATAACTGTTCTCGGATTGAACGGATTCGGGAAATTTTGTTTAAGCGAGTAGGTTGTTGGGATCGATTCATCTTTCAGGTCCGTAGTCAAATCAACTAAGCACGAATCAAAATCAATTTTCTCTTCAGCTTCGTTCAAGCGCATATTTTTATACAATATGTAGGAAGGACTGGTGGAAAGAGAATCCACTCTTGAAAATTCAATTGTAAATAAGATTCCTTCGGGAACAATTCCGTTCGTTGCCGCAGCCGCAAATTTAACAAATCCTTTTGAAGCAGTGTCCTGAACAATCATCCCAGTTCCTAAGTTTTCATACTGAATGTCTTCGAACTTTAAGATGGAATTGTCAAATCGCACTCTTCCTTCGAACGAAAAGACATTTTCAAAATTACTAGCATAAATAGGAACGAGAACTTTTCCATCTTTAGCTGTTACAAAATCAGGAAGAACAACATCTCCGTCCGGAATTACCGATGTTGGTTTAGGAAGCGTCTCAAACAATCCTGCTGTGTATTGAAGTATGACAGATGCATCCAATGCTGAAGTAGATTTATCGAGAGTAACATCAGCATTGATTTTCTGCTGTAACGTGAATTCCGGATAATTGCCAATCAAGTATTTCAGAATCACGGCTGCATCATAAGGTTGAACCAACTTGTTAAGATCAACATCTCCATAGAAAGGTTGTAGAACTCTAACATATCCATTCTCAATTCCAACTTCATAAATGCCGGTATCGAACAAAGCGGAAGAGATGTTCACCGGAACTATTTCTTCAACGTCATCAATAATTGAGAATTTTAAAGAAAGTACATTCCCGGATTTTTCAATAGCCGAAGCACCGGCAAAAGAGATTACTATCAGCGTGTCTTGGTTATTTACAATAATTTCATGCCCTGCCGAGGATAAAAGACTATGCGTAGTATCAATTTCAAGGAACTGCAAATGCTGAGTGAAGTCACCAAGTTTTATTAATCCGGAACTAAAAGTGATGCCGCCAATTAGTTCTAAAGATAAATCCAATGTAACTGTATCCCCAGGAATGCCAAACGAATTACTAAGTGAGAGAATAAGATTATTCAAATATATGTTGTCAGAAATTGAGAATACCGCATCTGATACATCCAACATTGATGGGTTATTAGAATCGAAAATTTTCAATTTGCAGAGATTGGAAACATAATTCGGCACACTCCAACTATATGTTTCAGCAGCGGCGTCAATTGATGTCGCGATAGGAATCCATGTAGCTCCATCATCCACTGACAGATAAATATTTATTTGAGTAATTAATTGTGTTGCTTCTGCAGTCTTGAAATGGCTTCTCGATTTATTTCCGATAGACCAATTGATATTATATTTTGAACCGACTTTAACCGTATCACCGCCATTTGGTGAGAGAAGCGTGAGGGACGAAACATTTGAATGAATTGAGAATGGTTGTTCAGATATATCGGGAGTTATACTGCCTGTTGGGTCGGATATTTTAATCAAACAACTATCAGAGGGAGTGTTGGGGACTTTCCAGTTGTATTTCTGCAATCCGGCCGGGAAAGTATATTCTATCGCTATCCAATTAGCGCCGCCATCAATTGAATAGTTAATTTGTACTACTCCGATATTTTGTGCCCTCCAGGTAATCGGGAAAATCTTAGTATAATCTAAAACTTCACCGCCATTTGGGGAGGTTAATTCCAAGATTGGAGTCGGGTCGTAAATTGTGAATACCTTGTCGGACATATCAGAAAACGCGTCATTATCAACGCTCGTTATCCTAATTTTACAGGTTTCCGAAACGGTATTTGGCACAAGCCATTGATATGAGCCGTTGGAAACTGTTGATGATACGATAGTGCTCCAAGAAGTTCCGTTATTTGTTGAATAATCAATTTTTACATTAGTGATATTTCGGAAATCCCAGGTAATATTATAATTACTTCCAATCTGCAAGAACTCATTTCCATTTGGGGATTTAACACGTACAAGAGGTGTATCTTCACCCGTATATTTTAGAATATTAGTTGAAGTCATTGCATAAGTTGTAAATTTATCCGGAGAATATACCTTATGTATGCTACTGTTATAAACTCCATTTGTTCTGTACTTCCATGAATTCCCTCCGTCCGTTGTTTGTAATGTAACAGCCTCAGAATGTGTAGTTCCACCAACTGTATGGCTTGCAAATCCGGAAACCCACCCAAAATTTTCATCGGAGAAGTGAATATCTCTTAAGTAAAAAAAAGCTGACTTTTTTAACTTTTGCCAACTGTCCCCGCCATCAGTAGTCTTAATTATATTATAATTTTCAATTCCATAGCCTGTATTTTCTGAAACAAACGTGATTTTAGAAAGTGATGCTGCATAGGAGGAAAGGCTAATTTTTTCCCACGAATATCCTCCATCCGACGTACGCCAAAAAAATTGCTCACCACCACTATCACTTGGGTAACTAACTATTAAATAACCTTTTAAGTCGGTAGGGAATTCAATATCAATTATATCCTTTGGGTCACTTATTGGCATGTTCATCCATGTCATACCACCATCGGTCGAATTAAGTAATGTCCCACCTTTCCCACCAACAAAAATTTTGTCACTAGTTGAGCTAATACAAGTTAAATCCTTCGTAACTATCGATGAGGCAGGTATCCAATTGAATCCTGAATCGGTGGTATGAAAAATCTTACCGGAATTTCCCACAATTATTCCCCTTCCATCTGCAAACATTCTAATTGCATTGAATGAATAAGTAGGGTTTGAAAAGATTTCATTGAATGAAGTACCACCATCTGTAGAATAAAAAACTCTATTATTGGAAATAATCCATCCGGTATTACCAATAAAAGTGAAATCCTTAATAAATAAGCCGGCATTATAATTCAAGTTAGACCATGAAAGAGATGGTTCAATTATCGAAATTTCTGAAACTTCTGAAAATACTGAACTATTTCCGGTGGCAGATATTTTCAACCGAATATTTTCGTTTCTCGGATAAGGTACAGTCCATGTGTATTTCCCTTTACTCGCCGGATATTCGTATACAAAAGTTGTCCAGTTCAAGCCATCATTTGTGGTATAGGAAATATCAACTGAAGGTACGTTTTGAGAAATCCAGGTTAATTCGTAGGACTCGTCAATAGTGATGCTGGTGCCCTGATAAGGTGATGTAAGCTGTATCGACATTCCTTCTTCGACAAATGAGTTGGATTTCAGAAAACCATCTTGTCCGCCAAATACAATAGTATTCTGTCCGGTAAAATCAATAGCGAAAATTGATTTTGAGTTAATTTTACTATTTTCATTAAACCAATTAATTCCACCGTCAATAGTATATAACAAAGTTCCTTTGGAGCCCCCAATATATCCGGTTAGGCTATTTTTAAATTTTATCGTATATAAATCGATAGTTGATGGAGCGATGTTTACGATCTGCCAACTTAATCCACCATTAGTCGTTCTTAGAGCCCTACCTGCTGCACCAACAATCCAACCATTATTTTCATCCGCAAATTCGATCTTATGTAAGATCGAGCTTAAGCCTGTAATTTGTGTTGCCCAAGTTATTCCTCCGTCGAAGGTTTTTAAGATATTCCCATTTTCGAGCGTGATAAAACCACGTAATTGGTTTACGAAAAATAAATCTGTAGTTCCATAACTGTATGCTGGTATTTGATATTCTGTCCATGAAGAACCGCCATTCGTGGTTTTTTGTATTTCATTTTCACCTAAAGCCCAACCTAGAGATTCATTCAAGAAATAAATTTTACTGCAAGGTTTGTTAAACTCGTAGAGTAGAGACCAATTATCACCATTAGTGGTTGACTTAAAAAATTTATGATTTGCACTATAATCAGATATTGCAAATGCTAACTGACTACTGACAATTTCAATGTCTGCAACATAGCCAGAGATACCGCTTACTGAAGGATTCCATGTTGAACCTCCATTTGTAGTTTTAAATATCCCTATATCATTTTCACCGTAGTATTCAGCCGCGTGGATAAACCCTATATTAGCATCTAAATATTGAATGTCTTCGACTTTGCTAGGAAATAAATTTGCATCCATTCTAGTCCATAAATTCCCACCATCAACAGTTCTACTTATTTCGCCATTGGTTCCTACTGCAATGATGAAAATCCCATTAACATAATTATCAAAGGATAAAAATTTTGGCTCTTGAACTCCCAAAGGATGTTTATTAGTCCAACTTTTCCCACTATCTGCACTCACTAACACAGTACCTTTTTCGCCAACTATTACACCATAATTATCACTTTTAAAATTAATATCTGAAATGTAATTTGAGGTTACAAATGAAAGTGACCAGTTCAAACCACCATTAGTAGTTCTGATCAATTCGCCGGAACTAGTAATTAACCACCCTTTTTGTTTTCCATTAAAATCAAGTGCAGTGGCTTGTCCGCTTAGTTGAGGAATTTGTACTTTGTTCCAAGAATTTCCGCCATCCGTGGTTTTTATTAAGAATGCTTTTCCATCGTTACCACCGATAAATCCGTTTTGGGAATCGACAAAAACAATATCCTCAAAACTTCCATCTGCCAATCCAGTTTCTAGTTCAGTCCAGGTACTACCGTTATATTTTAGTAATGTATTGTAGCCAATTAAATATCCTTCAAACCTCGATAAAAAAGAAGAAGATCTGAAATGTGTAAAAACAGTGGAGTTTTCTTTGCTCCAAGTAAATCCAGCATTCGTTGTTTTTAATATCAGCCCATTACTGCCTCCTATGAAACCATAATTCACATCAGGAAACGCCAGCGTATATAGATCTTCTTGGGTGCCTGAATTGATACTCATCCAGTTCAATCCAGTATCTGTAGATAAAGCTATTGTGCCGTCGGCTCCAATAGCAATTGCGTTATTTATGGAACCCATTTTAACATCCGAATACCTGCTGCCGTTGGGTTTGGGGTTTAGCCATTTAGAGGATGTGATTTGAGCGGTAAGTGAAAATGAAAAAAATACGAGATAAAAACTCACTAGTATGGTAAACTTTTTCATTTAATTTTCCTTTTATTTTTTTAAAAGCATTTTCCTTGTTACTGTAAAATTGCCAGCTGAAATTCTGTAAAAATATAATCCAGTGCTTAAACGTGAAGCATCAAATTTTACACTTTGAAAACCTGCATTCATTTCTCTATTTGCTAACTCAGCAACTTCTTCTCCAAGTGAGTTATAAACACTAAGTTTTACATTTGCTTGTTCGGGAAGTGAAAACTCCTTAAAAAGCACGGAGCTCACTTAAAACATTCTATTTTACCAAGAGCCCCTAAAAAAAACTGCAGGATTACTCAATCATTTTATTTAATGAGTAACCCCGCCAAAAGCAGCGGGACTGTGTCAAAATAAATATCCCGCTATGCGGGACTTTATTTCAACAGCAGCATCTTTTTAACATTCACAAAACCACCTGTCGAAATTCTGTAAAAATATAAACCAGAGCTTAAATTAGAGGCATCAAATTTTACACTTTGGATGCCAGCATTCATTTCTCTATTTGTACATTCTTATTTAGAATTTTTCCAATTCTCTTATCCTTAATGTTGAAGAGGAAATATGCCTTTTTACTTTTATCGTTTCCATAATTGTCTCAATTATTTACTTATATATAGTTTATTAATTCTATTTTTTCAAGTATCTTTTTTGGTTAAATTCAAAATAGCAGCTTATAAATTGCTTTCACCACATCATTCTTAAAAACCTTTGCGTCTTTTGCCAATGGCATTCCTACGGAAGCGGTTTTCTCTCTCGACTCAAATTCCCCCAAATTTGTCATCTCTCATAATAAAAACACTATCTTTAGATTTCTCCCACCCAATAAAATGGCGGGCAGCAGCTGGAAGAAAGCAGCAAACATGAACGGTGCTCAGTAATCAGTAAATAGTAAACAGAAAGCAGTAGGTAGTAAAAGAAAATCAAGTGTAAAAAGGGAATATTGTTTATCTGTTGAATCGTTTATCAACCAGAGGTTGACGAGTTTGTTAAAAAGTTAATGGCAAACTGGGTTGCATGAAATTTGTATTTTTAGATTGCTTCGTTCCTCGCAATGACTGGA
>JAHJTX010000227.1 GCA_018829545.1 Bacteroidota bacterium
TATTCTATCGTGAAGATAGCTTGTTAAGATTCCGCTTTCTACGAGATAAGTTTTTTGAGAATCATTCCCTTCGTCGTCAACATTAATTGAGCCTCTTACATTAGCATTAGTGCCATCATCGACTATTGTAACAAATTTTTCTGCAACCGGCTTACAATTTTATCTGAAAATATTGAAACATTTTTTCTATTAAAATCAGCCTCCATGCCATGACCAATCGCTTCATGTAGAAGTATTCCGCTGCTTCCTGCGGCAAGAACAACTGGCATCTCTCCAGCTTCCGGTTTTACAGCATCAAATAGCATTACTGTTTTACGAACAGCTTCATTTGCAAGACGGTCAATTGTTTGCGGAGTGAAGAATTCAATTCCACGTCTGCCGTTCAAATCGAAGTAATTTTCTTCTTTTTTCCCATTCTGCTCGGCATTACACGAAACAGAAATGCTGCTCATCGGTTGATAATCCAATACAAACTTACCGTCCGATGTCGCGAGTAAAATATATGATGTTTCATCCGAGAACCAGATATTAGATTTAATAATTCTCTTATCGGCGGCGAAAACTTTTTCGTTGATCTGCTGAAGAAAAGGAATTTTTTGATCGATCTTAATATCTTCCCAAGCAGTTTTTATCGGATAATAATTTGGCGTTGCTTTTAACTTTAGCTGCTGCGGGCTTATCATCTGAGAACCTTCCGCAATGTTGGCTGCAGTTGCGGCGGCAAGTTTCATGGCTTTGGGAGTTAAATCTTCTGTAAAAGAATACCCAGTTTGATTCCCTTTTAAAACACGAATACCCACGCCAAATCCAATTTCGCTGTATGCTTTATTAACCGAACCATCTTCGAGACCGATATAATTTGAAATTTGGTGTTGGAAATAAAGATCGCAATAATCGCCCCCTTTAGATAATGCAGTGTTCATAACATCTTTAATTATCTCTTCGCTAACAAGAAAGTGATTGAGATACTCGTTCAATTTCATATTTTCTCCGTCCGGAGATGAGAAGGCTTTTAACGAGTCGGACTTAAAGAATGCTGGAACGAATGCAGTTGTAATTAAACCTTTTGCACCCCTCTCTAAAAATATTCTTCGTGAAATATTAGAACCCATACGCGCTCCTAATTATTATAAATAACGTTTTGTAAATGTGTTGTGATGATATAGGAAAGATTCACTATTTGAGTAATTGGTCATTACTATAGAAATTTGTTTTTCAATGCGAATTAGTCGGCTAAAGATTGGAAAAGTTTTGCACTAATAAAAGGTATAAAATGGGTAGATGTCATTTTAGAAAACTCCTTGCTAACAAAATTCATTTTACACATTATAAATTATTGGCTTAGTATTGTTTTAATTGCCACCTTCTAATTAAAAATACAGAATTTCAAAAATCGTGCAAATTGATTTCGTTGAAAAACTACTCCGTTATGTTCAAGATCGGAATAAATAAAAATCAATCTGTTATCCCGCAAATCAGCGTCGGTCATTTTCAATTCTTCATTTGAATAATACGAAATCCCCCAACCATCGAGGTCTTCCATCAGCGCTTCGGAATCATCTTTTGTTCCGCCGTTGGATGTGTAAATATTGAAAAACTTTCCGCCGTAATTACTTATCCAATGTGAGAACTTTTCCATCTGTCCATATAAAGCATCAAAAAGAATTACGTTTTTTATTTTATCCGTTAATCCGCCGCGCATCAAACTGAACGCCATAGCCCGGTATGCCCCGCTATGACCGGAAAGTGTGATCGAGCCAATTTTATCCGAACTAATAATTTTATTCTGCAACAGAAAATTTTGTGCGTCCCCTATTAAATTTTGAAGTCCGCCTTTGTCTTCCATTTTTCCCCCAAAAGAATCGAGCGCATTTTTTGGTCCTTCCGGAAGAACAAAAACAGCGTTCACACCACTTTCGGCAAATTGTTGAATCAGATTAAATTGTACCAGCGCTGTATCGATATTGTTACGCCATCCGTGAAAATAGAGAACATAATTTACTTCTTTAGCTCTGTCGAAATTTTGCGGAATGAATACAAGCACGCTGCTGTCGCGGTAATGATCTTCCGCAGAGAAAAATTTGTCATCGTAGGTATGTCCTTCTCTCCTAAGCGGATGCGGGAAAGGCGCCGAGGTAAACTGACAGAAATAAGCTGATCCATTTTCCATCTGCGAAACCTTGATTTGCACATTATTATTGGAAAGAGAAATAAGAACCATAATAAATACAATCATGGACGTAAATTTCATAATAACTCCAAATTTTAATCACTCAAAATGTGATTTTGACTCGACTTTCTCAAATGTTTTTAAGTTTCCGTAAATTATTGTGGATAGGGATTTTTTAATTGTTAGAACCGGAAATAAATACTTGGTAGCATGTTCAGAGGGAAACTCTATCATAGTAAGGAAATTCGTGTTTTGAGTGCTCTACTTTTGATTTCGAACATTGCGCAAAAACACTAGCAAATAATTTGAGCTTTCCCCGGTGAAGTTCTGTGATTGAGCTGATTATTCTGCTTAATCTACTGTTCTGCAAAGTTTCTGTTCTGATCTTTCGGAAGAGGGAACATTCAATCTGCTCACTCTCGAGTATAAAGACTTGGCTGACCAACTTGACATAACTTTTACATGTACTCCGGATGAGACAAGAACTATTTATTTTTCATAAACTAGATGATTTCTCCACTTCACCGCCAGTGCTTCCACGTGAAATGAAGTGTAATCAACATCCTAAGTGCATAATTTCACAAATACAGTGACGTATAAAATAATGGCTAAATGTATTAGCTCTGTCAATAAGTTAACAAAAGTATAATAACTAATCTAGGGTATTTACTTCTTACCACTAACTCAAAAATACTTGATCGCAAAAGA
>JAHJTX010000228.1 GCA_018829545.1 Bacteroidota bacterium
TAAGCAGTTTCAGGGCTTCTGCGATTTTTTCTTTGTCCCGTTTCGACTCGAATCCCAGCATATTTAAATAGGGTGTTCTACCCATCGCAACAATTTCGTAAACGGTGAAAGGAAATATTGTGTTTATGTTCTGTGGTACGAATGCAATTTTTTTTGCTTTTTCTCTAAAATGAATTTTTTTAAAATCTTGATTTTCAAGCGTCATCGTTCCGGAATTGGGTTTAAGAAGTCCGCACATAATCCTAATCAAGGTGGATTTGCCGCAGCCATTTGGTCCTAAAATCCCGAGAAAATCCTCCGAGAATAAATCGAGATAAATATTTTTTAACTCGAAAGCAGAGCCTTGCCGGATTGAATTATATCTAAAATTTACGTCGCTGATTTTTAATAATAACATGTATAAAAATAAACTGCTAAGAAGGTAATTCAAAATTGAATAAAAATAATTCTTGATTGGATATAATTATAAGTAAAGACACGCCGCGGCGTGTCTCAACAAATTTAATCTAAGAGTCTTATTTAAGAGGAGTCTCGAATAACTTATTCCAAGTAGCCTTAATTGCTGAACCCATATCCGCAATTGTGGAATACATTACCGGAACGATAACAAGCGTAAGAATAGTACCGAACATCAAACCAAAAATTACTGCCACACCCATCGATCTCCAGAAATCGGAATCAACTCCTCCGGATTCGAAAGTGAAGGTATAAAAATCAAATCCGAATCCAAATGTTAATGGAATTAGTCCCAGTACCGTGGTGAGTGCAGTCAACGTAACCGGGCGAAATCTTCTGATGCCGGCGTTAATTACAGCCTCTCTGGCGGTTTCTCCCCTTTCACGCAGTATGTTCACGTAATCAATTAGAACGATATTGTTGTTCACAACAACTCCCGCGAGACTAATCACACCGATGCCCGTCATTATTATTCCAAACGGAATTGCAAAAACAATAAGCCCGATAAATACGCCAATCAGTGAAATAGCAACTGCAGCCATAATCATTAACGGCTGACTAAGTGAGTTAAACTGAAGCACAAGAATCAGGAATATTCCCAGAAATGCAATCATAAATGCTTCCTCTAAAAAAGCAGAAGCTTTGTCCTGCTCTTCGTTTTGACCTGTATAATCAATCTTGTAATCGGGCGGCAAAGGGTATACACTTAATTTAGTCATTACACTCTGAAGCACTTCATTCTGATTGAAATCTGCATCCACATTTCCTGTAACAGTTACGACTCTTCTTAAATCTTTTCTTCTAATTGCTCCGGGTCCCTTATCGTATTTCAATTCCGCCACGCTAAGCAAAGGAACGCTGAATGTTGTGCCCTTGTTGTTATTATAATTAATACGCATGTTCTTCAAGAGGTCAATATTATCGCGCTGATCTTTTTTTAACCTAACCGTGATATCATATTCCTCTTCGTTGATTCTATATTTTGATGCTTCAAATCCGCTGATTGCCGTTCTAATGCTGTTTGCAATTATTGAAGTATTCATTGAATACAGCCCGGCTTTTTCTCTATCAATTTCGATGCGAATCTCAGGTCTTCCGCCGTCATAATTATCGTTTAGATCAACCACACCAGGTAATTCAACTATTTCAGATTTTATTTTCCGCGCCAGTTCTCCCAGCAATTGAAAATCATCGCCAATTATTTCGATGTTAATCGGCACTCCAACAGGCGGTCCGTGGTCTTCTTTTTTAAGCTCAATTTCAGCGCCGGCAATATCGTATAAAACATTTCTAATTTGATCTGTTGTAATCCTAGATGACTGCGATCTATCATTGTAGTCAACATACTGAATCGTGATTGTACTCTTATTTGGCGTTGAACTTCCCCCGCCATCGAAAGGATTATTCGACATGCCCACGTTGGATACAAATTCGCGTACATCGGCTTTTGTAAATTCATCCAGCCGCGCTTCAATTTTCTTTGCAATTGAATTAGACATTTCGAGATTTGTTCCGGTGGGACTTTCAATATTTATATACACTCTTTCAGGATCAGTCTCAGGAAAAAATTCAACTCCGTGATCCAATACACCGTAAATAACCATGATAATATTTAACGTAAGAACAGCTCCAGCCAATACTCTTAATCTTGGATTGATGAATACCCAAAGCACACCAAAACCAAGAATAATATTGATTAGGATTTTTACAATTCCGGGTATTGCTTCAACAGAAGAAATTCCTCCGGTAATAAACAGATATACAAACAGAGCAAGAAAACCTAGCCCGGTTCTGGCAGAAATCGGCTGATGTTTAGCTCGTTCGCTTCCTAATGCCATTCGCAAAAATATTTCGTATTTCTCAATTGTTTTGGGAAGCATCACATCTTTGAATAAATAAGTTATTTTTTTTATTGGATTGGTTGACTTCTTGTTTTCACTTTCGACCTTCATGAATTTAGAAGCGATCACGGGATTAATAACAAGCGCAACAAAAAGTGACGAGGCAAGAGTAATAATTAATGTTATTGGAAGATACTGCATAAAATCTCCAACAACGCCGGGCCAAAAAAGCAGAGGACCGAATGCCATCAACGTAGTTAATGTTGAAGTTGTAATTGGCCATGCAACTTCCCTTGCTCCAAGTTTTGCAGCATGAATTAGATCATTACCTTCTTCTAAAAATTTATAAATATTTTCTACTATTACAATTGCATTATCAACCAGCATTCCCAGCGCTAATATCAATGAGAACAGCACGACAAAATTAAGCGTTATTCCCAGAGCAGATAAAACAATAAACGAAATAAGCATGCTTAGTGGAATTGCAATCGCAACGAAAAAAGCATTTCTTAATCCGAGAAGAGTAAAGAGAACCAGGAGAACTAAAACAAGTCCGGTAAAAATATTATTCTCCAAATTTTTTACGCTTCTCTTAATATCTTTAGAGAAATCGACGGTGAGAATAAACTCAATATTATCCGGCAGTTTGTCGTCGTATCTGCTGATAACCGCTTTAACTTCGTCAGCAATTTCTATAATATTTGCGCCCAATCGTTTTGATACGGAAAAGGTTATACAATCAGCTTGGTTAAGCCGCGCATAAGTGTTTCTTTCTTCAAATCCATAACTAACCTCCGCAACATCGCCTACATAGATTGGACTGCCATCCTTCATTTTTACTATTAAATCTTCTATGATAAACGGACGGTCGAATTCACCGGGAACTCTAACAAGAAAACTCGAATTATTAACGTCAATCAATCCCCCGGGAATAGTTTTGTTCTCATCTCTAATCGCCGAAATTACATCATCGAATCTAATATTATAATGCACGAGTTTGTCGATGTCTACGTCAACCTTTACTTCCCTTTCCAATCCGCCGCTTATTTTTACCTCAAGAACGCCTTCAATATTTTCGATATCATTTTTTACGTCTTCGGCAATATCTTTTAATTTTACCAAACCTTGCGGACCCGTTATGTTGTAAGTTAAAATCGGAAATTCGGAAAAATTTATTTCAATGATTTCCGGTTTTTCAACATCATCGGGAAGTTTGGCTTCTGCCTTATTTACCTTATCACGAATTTTCTGAAGCGCTTCATCAATATCAAATCCGCTTTCAAATTCAACCCGAACTAAAGAGAACCCTTCCATTGAGGAAGAAGTAATCTGTTTAACTTCACTAATTGCATTTATTTCCTTTTCAATCGGCTGGGTAATCAACGATTCAATATCTTCCGGCGAAACTCCAAAATATGGAGTGGATACAATAACAAGCGGAATTTGCACATCGGGTGAGGCTTCTCTCGGAAGAGATATATATGAGGTTATTCCAATAATTGTAATTATTGCAATCAGAATAAATACGCTTGTCCTATTATCAATACTTGCATCAGTAATTTTCATAATCCATTTCCTTAATTAACAACTTTAACTGCTTGCCCGTGAACAAGGTTTTGGTAACCGACAACAATAAGGTTTTCCCCTTCTGATAAACCGGATTCAACAGCAATCTCGTTATTAGATCTATTTAGTATTTGAATTTTTCTTCCTTCTGCAATTCCGTTTTTTTCAATAAAAACCTGATATCCGTCATCAACTCGCGTAACTACTTCGTCGGGAATAATTAATGCGTGAGCATATTTATTATCAACTATTTTAACTTCTGCGACTAATTCGGGCTTAATTTTACTGTTTACGCTAAGAAGCGTAATCTCAACAATAAAGGTTCTATTATCTATTGTCACCGAATTGGATACGAAACTAACTCGTCCTTTAACGGGATCAGCTTTCACATTTTTCAAGTAAACCTTTGCTTCATTTCCCACTTGGATTTTACCGACATATCTTTCGGGTACGCCCGCTTCAATTTTGTAGCTGGAAATATCCACTAAATCAATTATCGGAAAACCTAAACCGGCGAGTTCTCCTTTTTCAAAAAATCTATTATCAACCACTCCATTAAATGGCGCAGTAATAAATGTATTGTCGTATCTAGCTTTTGCCATTTCATAATTTGCTTTTGCCTGATTTCTTTGATACTTGGATTGAAGAAATTGAAATTCGCTATTAATATTTTCTTTGAATATTCTTGACTGTTTATCGAAAGTAATTTCCGCAAGTTCGTATTGGGCTTTTGCAGCATCCATTGACGCTTTTAAAAGATTATTTTCAATAACGGCAATCGTATCTCCCTTTTTAACATAACTGCCTTTATCTTTCAAAATATCTGAAATATTGCCGGCTTCTAATGCGCTTAAATTTGAGCGATGCGCGGGTTTAATGGTACCAACAACGGAGATAAAATCAGTGTATTCCCGCCCTTTTAAATTAACTATTTCAACGCTCGCGGCTCTCTTTTGATCTTTAACTGTTTCGGTTTCGCTGCCTTTGCTGTCTCCGCATCCGTTTGCAATAATCATCGATGCGAGTAATGCTATAGTAAAAGCAAAATATTTGGTTGAATTAAAATTCATGGCTATATCCTTAGTTGATTATTTCATTCAATTTTTTACCTACGATTAAATCCATACGCGCATGATTCAAATAATAATCGTGCAAAGTGGTTAGCAGATTTAATCTTGCATTTGTTGCTCCAACCAGTGCATCTGTTACTTCCAATTGTGTTCCAAGTCCCGACTCAAATCTTTTTTGAGCAATTTCGTATCCTCTTTCGGATTCAAGAACGGCAGCTTCGTACGCGCTTATCTGCTCCTCGGTTTTCTTAATCTGAAGAATAGAATTTTCATATTCATTGATCACTGCTTTCTTTGTATTAGCTAAACCTTCCACTGCAACTTTTAAATCAAGTTCCGCTTGTTCGGTTTTTGAAATTGTTGTAAACCCATTAAAAATCGGGACGCGGAGCGTTAAACCCACAGCAAGGGAATTAAAATATCTCCAGTTATCGAATGATCTAACATCTTCTTCCTGGGCCTGTGATTGCCAATTACCAAAAGCAGTTAAAGTCGGAAGGTGATCTGTGAATTGATACGATTTAACAAGACCCTGCATTTCTACTTGCAATTCCATTTGTTTTATTAATTGATTTTGATTGTACATTTTCAAAATTCCTTCTTCGTAATCCGGTTCAGAAAATTTACTGTACTTTAGCTCGCCTTCAATATCGACCGTAGTTTTTAGATCGAGACCGAGAATGAGTTTAAAATTATTCAGAGCAAGGTTTTTTTGATTCTTTGCTTCCGTTAAAGCAGGCAAAGTATTTTGGTATTGAACATTTGCCTTGATGTAATCGTATTCCGAAACCAAACCCGCTTTGTACATTGAGCGTGTATTGTTCAAATTTTCTTCCGCGCGTTTCAACTGCAGTTCTGCGAGTTCAACCAAACCATCTGCAAGTAAGCAAGTATAATATGCTTGTTTAACCTGAACTATTAATTCGCTTTCAGAATATTCTTTTGACTGTTTGGAAATTTCTGCAAAAGTTTCGGCAATTCGTACTGCTAAAAAGATTGCTCCGGTGAATAAAGGTTGTTCAACGTTTATAGAAGCTGTCATGGTGTTTTTTGATCCGGCAGGAAAACTTCCGCTGAAAAATGGAGTTTCAATAATAAATCTCGGACGCTGAATAGCCCTGCTGTATGTAACCGTTCCATCGATGGAAGGAAACAGCGATGAGCCGTATGCTTCCCAAACCTGTTCTTTTGCTTTTTGATATTCCAATTTCGCCTGCTTGAACTTATGGTTGCTCTCAAGTGCAATTTTAATGCTCTCGTTCAAATTAACTATTATCTTCTCGCCTGCAATCGCACCGGAATAAGTAACAAACAATAAAATGAGAAAATATTTCTTCACAAATTCTCCTGACACTTTATGGTTTTCTAAGACCGTTTAATAAAAAATTATTTACAAATTCAGCTTCCTTCTCAACGTCAAAATCCAAATTAAGCCCACAATTATGAAGATTATGAATATGGCTGAAAACTAATCCTCTGTAGAGATTAAAAATTCTAGCAGGATTATCGTCTTCGCCAATTTCGCCTTTCTTCATCGCGCTCTTAATCTTATTGGCAGCAATCGATTCAATTGCTTTTTGATGTTGGATAAATATCTGACTCAACTCAAATTTTTTCTGCTTTGTTAAACTGAACCGCATGTGCATAATCATAATAAATTTTGAGCTGTTTTCTTTAAGATAAATCAGCATTTCTTTAGTTAGGCGGGTTATGAACTCAAAAAACGTAGTCGTACTTTCATCAATTTCTTTAACGGCATAATAAAAATCCGACATGGATTCTTCGAGAATTCCCATATACAATTCTTCTTTGTTTTTGAAATAATTATATATAGTTCCCTTTCCAAATTCTGCCGCTTCTGCAATTTCATCTAAGGTAGTGTGCTCGTAACCTTTCGAAGCAAATATGCTTACAGCAGCTTCAATAATTTCATTTCGCTTAAATTCTCTTTCTCTTTCTTTTCTATTCATGATTCCAATTTTTTTATTTTACTCCGTCAAAACTAATAGTTCTGTATGTGAATGTCAAGTCATTTTACATACTCCATAGTAATATCTATGACTTTTTATTCAGATTCCTAAAAAAAGAGTTTATTCACTTATGATTATGGTTTGTGGGAATGATGTAATCGGAGAGTAAAAAATTAATTAAAGCCGGCTCACATTGTGCAAGCCAGCTTAGTAAACTTATTGTAGTTTGAAGAGAACAGGAACAGTAACTTGTACTTTTACGGGTTTTCCTCTTTGTTTTCCGGGTTTGAACTTAGTCTGATGAACTGCTTGTTGTGCGGCTTCATCGCAGCCGGCTCCAATTCCGCGTATCACTTCAGTTTTGGAGACGATACCAAATTCATCGACATAAGCTTTGATATAAACTCTGCCTTGAACTCCCGCGCGTTTTGCGATTTCCGGATAAATAATTTTCCTCTGAATTTCACCAATACCACCGATAGGTTCTGGCATTTGCTCAACAGCAACAAAGAAGTACTGTCCTACATCCTCATCATCTTCTTCAATTTTTGGAGGGGGAGCGTAAATAACTTCGTCAACGTCAAGATCGGTTTCTTCAATCTCTATGTCTTCCAGTACGTCGTCCGTTGGAGCTTCAATAGGAATTGGTGGTTTAGGCGGAGGCGGTGGAGCAGCTTCCTGCTTGGTTTGTTCAACATCCTCAACATTAAGCAATTCCTGAGGCGTTTCCAGTTTAACGTCTTCCTGCTCAAATGTTGGGAACAATTTGAATGCCCCAATAAGTATTAGCAGAGAAAGAATTAGACTTAATTCGAAAACCCTTTTGTACTTAAGTTTTAAGTCCACTTTAGGATTCTTTTTTAATGCCATAAATACCTCCTAGTTACGCAATTCAATGAATCAAACATATTAAATCATTCTTTTTTTGTCAAATATAGAACTGTTTTTTTTACACTATAAAGATGCTTTAGTTCCGCAAAAGTTGCCGTTAGTTTAATTTCCGGTTGAAAGCAACAAATTTATTTACGATGTACAGCGCAAAAATTATCCCACAAAAATTTGCCAGCATATCAAACCAGTCGAAAAATCTGCCTTCGATGAAGATTTGATGAACTTCGTCGAATACGGAATATGCGTTGAGTATAATTAGTGAATAGATTATATACTTTGATGCGAGCGTATTATTGATTGAGCGAACGAACAAAGTTAAACCCAATAAAACCGCTAGAACAAAATAAGCTCCGAAATGGTAGAACTTATCGCTAACCCCAAACGCGGGCACTCCAATAGTCGGCAAGGATGTCATCACAAAAAGAAAAATCCAATATACTACGAGTGGTATATAAACAAACTTTTTAGGATTTTTTAAAATGTTTTTATAAAATCGATTGACCAATAAATTTAATTGCATAAGGTATAGTATCCATAATTTCTGTAGCCGTAAAACCAAATTCAGTATTCTTTTCCGCAAGGATATCCGCTGCAAGACTGTGCAGATAAACAGCGGAAATAATTCCATCTTCAATTTCAATTGTGTTTGTAACCATCGCCGCAATCGTACCCGTCAAAACATCGCCGGTTCCAAATTTAGCCATGCCCGGATTGCCGGTTGAATTGATCAATGCTTCGCCGGATGGCGTGAATATTATTGTCGGCGCGCCTTTAAGCGCAAGGTAGCATAAATGTTTTGAAGCAAAATCTTTAGAAATTTTCATCAAATTATTTTCCAACTCACCAACAGAGATCGCTAATAAATCTGCGAATTCTTTATGATGAGGAGTGAGGATTAAATTTTTCAATTTTATTCCCGACAGATTTAATTCGTTCAATCCATCTGCATCAATAATAATTGTTTTATTTTTTGCTGCGTTCAATAATTTGTGGACGCATTTTACTGTTTCCGAGTTTTTGCCGAGACCGGGACCAATTACAATAATGTCTGCCCATTTTGTTCTTTCTTTCAATTCGTTAAAATGTGACGCGTTCAAAAATTCATCATTTGCAGAGCCGTAACTTTCAACAACAACTTCCCGCAATTTTAAGCTGACTACCGGTTTAATAGATTCAGGAACAGCAAGCACAACGGAACCAGCGCCGTTTTTTAAAGCGGCTTCTGCAGTTAAAACCGCCGCTCCGGTATAATGATACGAACCGGCAATAACAAAGACTTTGCCCGAAGAATACTTGTGAACATCCAATTCCTTTAATTTTAGAACGCCATAAACGTCTTCCGGCTCTATCAAATAATCATCAACTTCTAAGGAATCAAAATATTCCGAGCCGATTCCAATCGAACCTACGGCAACTTCTCCCGAGTGGACGAATCCCATCCCATAGACGAGCTCCGTTTTTTGTTTTGCCAAAGTAATTGTGAGATCGGAGAAAAAAATTGTGCTGCCTGTTGATGTGTTCATATCCAAA
>JAHJTX010000403.1 GCA_018829545.1 Bacteroidota bacterium
AACTATCCGAATCCGTTTAATCCGAGAACAGTTATAAAGTTTCATGTACCAAGTTCCAAGTTTGTTAAACTGCTCGTCTTTGATATACTGGGCAGAGAAGTTAAAACATTGGTGAATGAATATAAAACCCCTGGAATTTATGAATTTAGTTTTGACGCTTCATTACTGGCAAGCGGTTTGTATTTTTACCAATTGACTGCAGGTAGTTTTTCTCAGACAAAGAAGATGATGCTTTTGAAATAGAAATATCTACCTAATAGTAAGTAATTTGTGAACGAAAAACTCAGCGGAGACACGTCGTTTCGTGAAGAAAGCAAAAGTCCGGCTTTTGACAGATATCGTGAAATTAGTTGTCCTTAGTGGTGAACTATTGTATCGCAGATTACTAATCTGCGGTACGGTAAGTTTTATATCGCTGATATTTTTACTGTTATCTTGCACGCCTTAAAATTAAAATTAATCCTAGCAAATCAGTGTTCAATTATGAAGTGTCTTAATCATAATCTTAAACTTGCTCTTAATCTCCACCCAGATTAAAACAAGGACTATGACCAGGATTAGGATTTCTATGCATTGTTCGCAGATTATTAATCTGCGGTACGGTAAATTATTTATGTCTATAAATCATCAAATAAAATGCTGGGTAAAATTTAAAATTAATTTGACATTGGAATTTCCATTTGATATGTTAGCCACAGATGAGGAGCTTAAGCATACTTAGAAGTGGGTTTCTCAGAAAACCGAACAAACGAAAGTAATTGCGAATCATCTGGAGGTCAGCATCACCTCACTTGTATCAACCATTCACTTTAAGGTGGATGAAAAAAATTAACCCCTCATTTCAGAATTTTTGGGACGAGGGGTTTTTAATTTTATCTTGAATGTAGTTTGAACATTGTCCCAGAATTTCCAATATTCACAGCCTTGTTTTTTGAGTATTATTGGAGAGGTGTCCGCCTGAGATAATGCCAAATGGCAAGTCAAATTAATTATTTGGTAAAAGATCTTCCAAAAGATTCACTTTCGAGTGTAATAATTTCGGATCGATTTTAGTATAATAATCGGTTATTGTTCGCGGTTTGTGTCCTATCAGATATTGCCGCATGGTATAATCCACTTCTTTCTGTGCAAGATGTGAATTAAAACTATTCCTGAACAAATGAAGTGTTGCATTTTTATTGATACCAGCATCTTTTGCTATTCTTTTACAATTGGAAAGAAGAGTTCTTTCACTAAGTTTATTATTATTAGTAAATGGGAAAACATAATGAGATTTAGTTTTATTCCTTTTCTCATTTAGCAAATCGTATAATTTGTCACTTATCGGGTATCTCTTTCTGATGAATCCGTATCAGTGGCGAATTCCTCACTGACTCTAATCTTTATGATTCTATTCTCCCAATCAACGTTATCCCAGTTTATTGATCTTAGTTCATCCTTTCTCATACCGGTTAATAATAATCCGATGAAGGCAAATCGGTATTCGCGGAAAAATGAAGGAGGGAAAAACGAGACCGGAAATGAGGATTTTTAATGTCTTTCAAAACGTTGGAACAAATATTTGGATGCGGCACAAACAATTAATTGCAATTTTTTGAAGAGCAAAACTATTTACACTCCCACAATAAAATGAATTGCCGCTTTTTTCGATTCCTCTTTAAAGCATATTATATTTTTCCTGTTCGGAAACGATGTCGCCGTACTGCTTCATCTGTTCGGTTGTTGCTGTCGATACTCTGATTGCTCTTTTCTTTTTCCATAAGATTCTTTGCATTCTCATATAAGACTTCTCTCAATTCTTGATCATTCATCATCAAGCGGTCTCGTAATAGTTTTTCCACTTCTTTCATTGTTATTGCAGATCCGGCTAAATTTTCTTCCCCTATCTTACGCACAATTTTATCTTTTCCCACTTCCACTTCAATATTAGATATGCTGTATTTCCCCGGCGGTGCTGATGCCGCAGCCATAGCATCGGTTACTATAATGCTTCGCTTAGTGCCTGCGATCTTTAAATAGTTGCTTAATACGAAATCGGGAATATGTATTCCATCAGCGATGAGTTGTAAATTTTTGTTGTCAAATTTTCTACGCTAAATTCTTTCACTGGATCCATAGCTCTTCTACTCTATTTTGCGGATAATTGGGTTAATGTTCCTTTACTTCTTTTAAAAATGCAATACCGTTGATGAATATTATTATTGCGCCAGCGCCGACATTATGCCGACCATTCTTCTTTTTGTAATCAAATACTCGTAAGTCGATCGCAGTGATTTGTACTACATTCATGAACCCAAAAGTGGTTTCACGAATTATCTTATCGGCTATTGATACTAGCATTTCCTTTGCCGTTCTGATACTATAGTTATCCGAAATATTTTGTAATCGTAAAGCTAATACGGAAACAAAATAAAATAATTCGTTCATGGTCTTCACTCCCTATTCAATAATTCTATAACGATTTATACTGTTTCTCACATTGCTATCGGTGAGGCGATTGTGATTTTTTGACATAATATCGGGTATTCGGGATGCTGCATTATATTGTCATCTAACATTTTCATTCTCATGCCGTATTTCTTAGCAATGTTGTAAAGCTTCATAATGTGTCGAAAATAAGCGTTGGTATAACAAATGCAGTCTTCCAATTTATTTGAAACTTATCTACTGAGATCGAAAGTTTCATAGAATTCTCCAAATTCCTATAATACCAACAACAGTCATAAAAATTGTGAATAGAGTAATGACCAATCATCATTATTTTGCTGCCGCGTCTATCTCCCATAAAGTAATCGCCGGAAGATTGTACTTTCTTCTTCGCCCACCATCCCAAGTATATAATTACTGAAACATAAACGAAAATTATAGCGATATCCAAATAAGTTAAACCGAACATATTTTAATCATCCGAATAATTAGTAGTAGTTAGCTAAACTCAGATGTGATTCTTTTAACCGTTTTAACGTTTATTTGCTTTTTGGAGTAGACTCAGAATTAAACTATTGTCGCCAAAAGAACGGCAGTTAAGCCAAAAGGATGATTGATGCTGTGGATTTCGGACTAATCGTCATTTGTGTATCTCCAGGTGAAAAACATGATTATGAAGAGGATTATGATCGTGAAATTTATACCAAGGAAAAAGCCTATGTAAAACATGATTGTGCCCTCTAATAGTTGGTAGATTTTATTACCGGTTGCTAATTATGTTGCCTCATCAGGAAAATGCGTCTTAAATCCTTCTTCATAAATTTCACTGGGTAATTCTAAAATTAAAAGATCTTCCGGATTTACCATTACATTTTCACCGTCAATGTCAACGAAATTAAGAAATCTCTCGTCAAAGTCAGGGTAGGTATCTAAATAAGTTATAATGTTGAAAGCTTCAATAGGGTCGTCAATTCCGCATTTAAGTATCTCTTTTCTATTCTCAATATATATGTGCACATTTTCGAGCAAAGGATATGACTCGTTAATGTTGGTTTTATTATTTAACAAAGACAAGCTAATTGAACCGCCGCCATTATTTTCGGAATATAATTTTGTTAATATTTTTTCAATATCCGGATCGTAAAGATTATGAGCGAATTGTATGTGAGATATTGATACTGCGACTTGTAAGCCGTTTGTAGTTTCAAAACAAAAGAAAGACTTCTCTGGACCTTCAGAGATACTGAGATCACTAATGTTGTTGAATCGCTCTTTTTCTGCAGCACTTATTTCATACACGAAAGGATTTTCTTTATCCCGCATGAAAAGAACGAGTGTGTATTTTGAGTATTCCATAAATGAATGCCAATTAAGTTAGAGAATTATTGTTACTAAACCCGAAACACCTATTCCCCCTATGGAAATTTGTGGCACATAAAAATGCGCCTCATTTTATAACATCAACAAAATGATGTATAACATAATATATTTATAATTAAAAGGAAACATATTTTTTTAGTTTTGAGTAGCTCAGTTGAACTTAAAGACAGACGAGGTTAAGGTTGAGGCAAAGATAAAGAGTGTTTACAAATAAGCTAAGTTGTTCCCGCCAAAAAAAACGGAGGCTAAGCTTTTTTCTTACCTCCGGTTATTTCAATGTTTAATTTAAGAGTTGGTACAAATTGTACCTCTCCTTGTTCGGTAAGTTTTTTTAATTCCTCATCCCTTGTTCTCATACGTTTAAAATATTGAGCCGGGTCTTTTGAATCTGTAAGTGCTGTAATAAATATCGCTCATAACAAAACACCATTCATCCTCATAAATAGTTTTCTAATCGTCTTTTTTTGAAAAATTGCAATTTTTGAATTTCCCATTACGATATATCCTCTTTAAGGGACTACATTTTTTCTTTTGAAAAAAACTAAAGGAAAAAATGAATAATGAATATCGAACAAGGAATTTCGAATGATGAAGTTGAAATACAGATTGCATTCACTTCGAAATTCATTATTCCTTGTTCAATATTCGATATTCAATTATCGTTAACATGTTATTACTAACGACTCTCTAAGAGCCTAAAATTGATTTTGCTTTTCTAATAATGTTTTTATTTAGTTCGACCGTTCTAAATTGTTTTTTTGCAGAAACTCTACTTTAATGTGCCTTTGATCTTTTTTACAGCATCTTTCGAATAATAATTGCACACCCCTTTTTTCGCGGTTGGTTCAATCCCCAATTCCTTAATAGCTTTTTTTACTTTTGAATCTGGGACGGAAAGTTCTTTTGCAATATTTCCCGCAGTAAACAAATCGGATTTTTGTTGCGGCATAGTTTTATCCTTTTGAAATGATGAAAATCTTTGCTGAAATTTAATTCGATTAGCGCTAATTCGCAATCAAGTCCGTGTAAAGAAAAATTAAAATAATCTTCGTGGAACTTCATTTTCTCTTCTTTATTCTTCGTGTAAATAGAAGAATTCTTACGCGAAGTCCCTTAATCATTCATTTTGAGATAACTCACAATCAAAATTTTATTGTTGTTTTTAATCGAAGAGCAGTTCATATTTAAAACCAAAATGAATAGAAAAAAGAGGATTGGTAAAAAAATGACAAAAATAATAACTTTATTTAGCTTAATCATAATCTTCTTAATTCCGGCTGCATTATTTTCTCAATCAATTGGATTGATTAAACCGGCAATGGAATCCGGATCAACGTTGTTAGAAAGCAGCGGCGGTCCATGGTCTATTCCAGATAATGGAGTTTTTGATTTTTATTTTAACAGAACTGATATAGCTCCAGCCGGCGCAAAGATAACTGAAGTGAAATACAGATTTTTAATAGATGACAAAGGTGATCCCAGTACATTCAGATGTGCAGATTATAGAATTTACCTTTCTGCCTCAAAAGATGTGAACACCGAAAATGACTTGAGAATTTATGATCAATTTGGCGGCTTTAACGACGGCGGATTTGATGATGATATTCTCGACGATTCGGACATTCAAATTAACTGGAGAAGCACAAAATACTTAAGTGGAGAAAGCGCAAATCAATATTGGGGAATTAGAATTTTTGACAGAAGCGAGAAGTACGAAGGGCAGCTCGTTTACCTTCAGATGGAAATATTCTGGAAAGTAATTGAAACTTCTGATCTTGTTATTACCGTTGAAAATGTGCCGAATGGAAATCCTAATGTTCCAAAATCAAATGCGAATGTTCAGTTATACAACGCGGAAGGTGATTTTTTACTCGACGTTCGCACGGACGATGATGGGAAAGCGCTCTTTACTGATGTGCGATTAAACGAGGAATACAAAATTAAAGTTTTTCATTCTCCTAAAAATCCTACTACAATTTTTGGAATTGAATTTTGGGGTGTGATGGAATTCAATTTGACTTCTGCAAATACAAATATCCGCTTCGTTCGAAATCAACCGTATAAATCCGAAGTTAAAATCTTTGCCGGCACAACAGATGTAACGTGGGGTGAGGTGGAAATTGGAAAGGAATTAATAATTATTGTCAATTTATTTAATCCTTCCTCAGAAAGTATCCGCACGCAGGTAAGGCTTATATTGGATACCGATCAATCATTTTCATACGATTTGGATGAAATGTCGCTTCCTTCGAGTCTCAAATCAAAAGAAACAGAAAGCTTCATTTTCAAATTTACACCCGAAGTTGCAGCGGATTATTTCAGTTTGGTCGGAACTTTATACGCGCCGCTGCTTTCATTCGGGTTTAAGTATACGGATGGCGATGCGTGGTATGATAAGCCCATAGTTCGCGTTTATGACCCCGCTAGAAAAATTAGTAAGCCCTCTCAGCCGAGACCGTATTTCAAACAGCAAAATGTCTCTGTGAATATAACCGAACTTGATTGGCAGCCTGCTTTTAACGCTAACGGTGACAGCACAAATTACAGAGTATTTTTTGGAACAGACGAAACTCCCGATGCAACTGAATACATGGGAGTAGTCAATTCAAGCTCTTGGAAAATCAGTCCGTCGTTTCTGCCGCTAGCTTACGATACGGTTTATTATTGGAGGATTATTGCTTTCGATGGAAGCAGCACAGAAGTTCCGGGTGATATTTGGGAATTTCGCACTCAAAAAGATCCAACGCGGATTCCAAATAAAATAAAATTGAAAATTGATTTGCACGTTGACGTCTCGCCCGTTCCCATTCGAGTTAACGTAATTAAAACAGAGATTGAAGAAGGAGAATATTTTTATATTCCCGATGTGAACTTTAATACCGCCTATGCGCCGCTTAACAAAGCGTTGAATGCAATTTCCGGCAGCGCTTTATTGCTTGGGGATATATCGGATAAGGATCTACTTCTTGAAATGACTTACTTTTTTGATCTGAGTTCCGGCAATCCTAGGCGGTTTTTGAATCAGCCGCTTTTTATTGAAATGCACGTTGATGTTTATGATCCGATTACTCTTGAACCTTATATAGGTGATTTTAAATTCAAGAGAAATCAATACGCATATTTCAAAATTGATAAAGACGATGATTTTGGGAATTTTCTAGCCGATCTCGGTTTGCAAAAAGGGAATTTGCAATTTTACTATTTGGGTGATGATAATTTTGTTTCTCATGATATCCAATCCTTCAACGATGACGATGCAATTTATTTCAGAGCGAATCACTTTTCAAAATTCGGCGGCGGTAAAGGACAAATTTTAGACTTAGACGGTGACGATGAAGCAATCCCGACCGGATTTAAATTGTACCAAAACTATCCCAACCCGTTTAATCCGAGGACAGTTATAAAGTTTCAAGTTCCGAGTTCCAAGTTTGTTAAGCTGCAAGTCTATGATTTATTGGGCAGAGAAGCGCAAACACTGGTTAATGAATACAAATCTTCGGGTACTTATGAAGTTAGCTTTGATGCTTCTTCACTTGCGAGCGGTTTGTATTTTTACAAATTGACTGCAGGTAAATTTTCGCAGACAAAAAAGATGATGCTTTTGAAGTAGGCTATCACAAGCCTAGAAGGTTAAAAGCAAGAGACCTTCGAGGTTAAAATGAATTCTCCAAACCTTCAAGGTCACTAGGTTTTTCAGACCTTGAAGGTTACTCTGTATTCAGAATAAATATTTGTCATGCAGATCGGAGTTTGTCTCATCATCGCTATTCATAAATTAACAAGTAA
>JAHJTX010000023.1 GCA_018829545.1 Bacteroidota bacterium
TCGGAGGTTTTGGATTTTACAAGAGACAAATAGTTTTACTTCGCCAACGGAGAATCCTCTTGATGAAACCTTCGAGGTTTGTGGACTCAATTCCAACTTTAACCTCGAAGGTTTGCAATTTTCGTGAGATGAATTATTTTACTTCATTGCCCGACTAACCTCTTAATGAAACCTCCGAGGTTTGCGTATTGAAGTGGGGATTAAACCTTGGAGGTTTTGGATTTTACAAGAGACAAATAGTTTTACTTCGCCAACGGAGAATCCTCTTGATGAAACCTTCGAGGTTTATGGACTCAATTGCAGCTTAACCTCGAAGGTTTGCGATTTTACGGCGTTTGATAAATGAATTTCTTTCTGCCATTCTTTTCGCGCATATAATAATTTGTTGATTCATCTGAGAGCATTTCAATAAATTTTGCACGAGATGGCTCAGGGTGGCAACCTATTACATTGGTTCCAATCAGCTCCGCGCCGCCATCATCTTTAAATTGCTTTACGGCTTTCTCGTTTAGATATTGCAGAGTTCCGTCCTTATCACATACGCTGATGGCAAAATTCAATTCGGCTGCCCAATTATTTGTTTTCCTCTCATTCCTTTCCAGTAATAATGTAATTTCTTTTATCGTAGAATTATTCTCAGCTTTTGTACAATATTGAACTATTTTCGTACAAAACTCGTTAGTTTTCATATAAAATTTATGGAACTTAAAATTAGATTTCAATAATCATTATTTGTAAATTTGTATCAAATATTAGGGCAAATCCATTATTGCGCAAGAGTAACTGAACCAAAAGGATATAGAATGAACGACAATCATCAAAACGAAATTTTCGACAAAGAAGAACTGCACGAGTGGCTTGAATCTTTAGAGTATGTGTTTCAATCCGGCGGTCCGGAAAAAGTAAGGCAGCTACTTCATGATTTAAGCACGTACGCGCACGAAGCAGGCGTAAAACTTCCGTTTACTGCAAACACGCCTTATATAAATAGCATACCTAAATCTAAGCAGCCCAGCTTTCCTGGTGGGCGAGAAATTGAACGAAGAATAAAAAGCATTATTCGTTGGAATGCAATGGCAATGGTTGTCCGCGCAAATAAAAATGAACCGGGAATAGGCGGACATATTTCAACATACGCCTCAGCCGCAACTTTATACGAAGTGGCTTTCAATCATTTTTTTAGAGGCAAAGACGAAAATTTTGACGGCGATCAAATATTTTTCCAAGGTCATGCTGCTCCCGGAATTTATGCCCGCGCGTTTTTAGAAGGAAGAATTACAAAAGAACAGTTGGTTAATTTTAGAAGAGAACTTGATCCAGCTGGCGGTTTGTCCTCCTATCCTCATCCTTGGCTTATGCCCGATTTCTGGGAATTTCCAACCGTGTCAATGGGACTTGGTCCAATCATGGCAATTTACACCGCGCGCTTCAATAGATATCTTGAAGACAGAGGGTTAAAGCGTCAAAGCAATTCAAAAGTTTGGGCTTTTCTTGGCGATGGCGAAACGGACGAGCCGGAAGCATTGGGCGCAATTTCTCTCGCTTCAAGAGAAAAATTGGACAATTTAATTTTTGTTATTAATTGTAATCTGCAAAGACTTGATGGACCAGTTAGAGGCAATGGAAATATAATTCAGGAATTGGAAGCGGTTTTCAGAGGCGCAGGATGGAATGTAATTAAAGTTATTTGGGGCGGTGATTGGGATTCGCTTTTGGAAAAAGATGAAGATGGATTTTTAATCAAAAGAATGAATGAAAATATTGACGGAGAATCGCAAAAATACATCGTTGAAAAAGGCGCTTACGTTAGAAAACATTTCTTTGGGAAATATCCCGAACTTGCAAAACTTGTTGAAAATTATACCGATGAGCAAATTGAAAAAATGAAGCGCGGCGGTCACGATCCGGAAAAAGTATATGCTGCATTCAAAGCCGCAGTTGAACATGAGGGCGCGCCAACCGTTATTCTTGCAAGAACCGTAAAAGGTTACGGGCTGGGGGAAGCCGGAGAAGGCAAAAATATCACTCATCAGCAGAAGAAATTGAACGAAGAAGAATTAAAACATTTTCGAACAAGGTTTGGAATTCCTCTATCCGATGATGATGTGATTAATGCTCCGTTTTATAAACCATCGGAAGACAGCGCAGAGATTACTTATCTAAAAGAAAGAAGAAGAGCTTTAGGCGGTTATGTTCCAAAGCGAATTTTAAGAAATCAGCCGGTTCAAACTCCAAGTGTAGAATTGTTCGAAGAATTCTATAAAGGAACCGAAGGAAGAGAAGTTTCAACAACAATGGTTTATGTTAGAATACTTACCAAGCTTCTAAAAAATAAAGAGATTGGAAAATTGATTGTTCCAATCGTTCCTGACGAAGCGCGTACTTTTGGAATGGAAGCGCTATTCCGCCAGATTGGAATTTACTCGCACGTTGGTCAATTATACGAACCTGTGGACAGAGACAGTTTGCTTTATTACAAAGAAGCTGTTAACGGTCAAATTCTTGAAGAAGGAATTACGGAAGCCGGATCAATGTCCTCATTCATTGCTGCAGGCACGGCTTACGCAAATCATGGAATTAATATGATTCCATTTTTCTCTTTTTATTCTATGTTCGGATTTCAGAGAATCGGCGATTTAGCCTGGGCTGCCGCCGATATACGCTGCAAGGGATTTTTAATCGGCGCAACTGCAGGAAGAACAACTCTTGCCGGCGAAGGACTTCAGCATCAAGACGGGCAGAGTCATTTACTCGCTTACACAATTCCAACATGTATGACATACGATCCGGCATTTGCTTTTGAACTGGCTGTAATTATTCGAGATGGTATTTATAGAATGTACGAGAAACAGGAAAATCTTTTCTATTACATCACCGTGATGAATGAAAATTACGCACAGCCGGAAATGCCGAAAGGAGTTGAGGATGGAATTCTTAAAGGGATGTATAAATTCAAAAAGTCTTCAAAGAAATCCTCAGAAGTAAAGGCACATCTGCTTGGCAGCGGAACCATTCTGAATGAAGCGCTTAAAGCACAAGCAATTCTTGAAAATGAATATAATGTTTCCGCAGATGTTTGGAGCGTAACTAGTTATAAAAATCTTCACTTAAATGCATTAGATGCTGAAAGATGGAATATGCTGAATCCCGAAAAGAAAGCTAAAACTCCTTACATTGCAGAGGCAACCAAAAACGAAAGCGGTGTATTTGTTTCTGCATCGGATTATGTTCAGATTTTGGGCGATTCCATTTCAAAATGGCTGCCTGGAAAATTAACGACACTCGGAACATTCGGCTTTGGCAGAAGCGAAGGCAGAAGCCAACTCAGAGACTTTTTTGAAGTAGACGCAAAGCATATTGTTTATGCGGCTCTCTATTCATTGCAGAATGAAGGCAAAATAAAACCGGAAGTTTTAAAGAAAGCGAAAAAGGAATTAGGGATTAATCCTGATAAACCGAATCCATTGAATTCGTAAAAATGAAAATTAATTTTTGAGATAAATATGATTATTGAATTTAAGTTACCCGAACTAGGAGAAAATATAACTTCCGCCGATATTGTAAAAATTACTGTGGCTCCGGGAGACAAAGTTGAAGTCGACCAGATTGTGTTAGAAATTGAGACCGACAAAGCCACCGTTGAAGTGCCATCGGATAAAGCTGGAGTTGTAAAGGAAGTTTTAATAAAGGAAGGAAGCACCGTTAAAGTTAGTGAAGTTATTTTTACTATGGAATCTGATGAGGCTGCCAAAACATCGAGTGAAAAATCTACGGTTAAGACGGAAGTAAAAACCGAAAGCCCCTTAAAACCGGCGGGCGCTAAAATTAAAGATTCAAAATCATCCGCTGCTGCAACGGATACATGGCTTTATGAATTCGTACTTCCAGAATTAGGTGAAAATATTTTAACTGCCGACATCACAAAAATTTTAGTGAAAGAGGGAGACTCGGTTGAAATAAATCAATCTGTAATCGAAATTGAAACGGACAAAGCTACAGTTGAAGTTCCATCCGAGGTTAATGGAATTGTTAAGGATGTTAAGGCAAGAGAAGGTGAAAAAGCAAATATTGGCGATGTAATTTTTATTTTTGAAGTATTGGGAAACGCCGACAATAAAACAATGGCTAAAGAACCGCGAAAGGATGTTGTTAAATCCGAAACACAAGTTGAGTACAGAGCAGATCCGGTAAAAGCTGAACCTGCATCTGCAGTGGAGAAGATTATTCCGTCATTACTTAAAATCGGCGCCGATGTTAAAATAGTTCCGGCGGCTCCAACTGTTAGAAGATTTGCAAGAGAAATTGGAATTGATATCCATCAAGTTACAGGAACAGGACCTGGAGGAAGAATATCAATTGATGATGTTAAATTATTTTCGAAAGGATTTAACGAAAGAATTTCCAAAGCCGGTGGCGGTTTGGCGCAATACCAGCAGCCTCTTCCCGACTTTTCCAAATGGGGAACTATTAAAACCGAGCCAATGAATAATGTACGCAAAAAAACTGCTGATCATCTCACTCACGCTTGGTCAGTTATTCCGCACGTAACTCAATTCGATAAAGCAGATATAACCGAACTTGAAAAGCTAAGAAAACAATTCTCGGCAAAAGTTGAAATGGAAGGCGGTAAATTAACTGTGACCGCAATTCTATTAAAAGTCGTAAGCTCTGCGCTGAAATTATATCCTCAGTTCAATTCCAGCATTGATATGGACAAAAAGGAAATTATTTATAAAAGCTATTATAACATCGGCGTAGCAGTTGATACGGAAAAAGGATTGTTGGTTCCTGTCTTAAAAGATGTTGATTCAAAAAACATTACGCAGATCTCGGCAGAGTTGAGTGAAATATCGAAAAAAGCACGCGATAAAAAAATTAGTTTGGAAGACATGCAGGGAGGAACGTTTACAATAAGCAATCTAGGTGGAATTGGCGGAACGGCTTTTACTCCAATTGTAAATTTTCCCGAAGTTGCAATACTCGGCGTTTCGAGAGGACGCTTTGAACCTGTTTGGCAGAATGGAGAATTCAAACCAAGATTGCTGCTGCCCTTATCCCTTTCGTATGATCATAGAATTATTGACGGCGCCGATGGAATAAGATTTTTACGATGGATTATTGAAGCATTGGAGAATCCTTTTTTATTGAGTTTGGAAGGTTGAAAAATGAAGATGCTATTCATCATGCTTCTTAATCATAATCCTAATCTTAATCATAATCATAATCTTAATCATGGACGACTGACGCAAAATGTTTGATCACGAAAAACTGAACGTTTATAAAAAATCGCTTGAATTTATTGCTTGGCATAACAATTTGGATACTGAAGGGAAAAAGCGAGTAGCAGTATTCGAGCAATTGAACAGAGCTTCAACGTCAATAACTCTTAATCTTGCTGAGGGGAATGGGAAATATACTGACAAAGACAGATGTAGATATTTTGATATTGCTCGCGGTTCAGCGCTTGAATGCGCAGCAGCTTTAGACGTGTTGGTTGCAATGCAAATATTTTCCGTTAAACA
>JAHJTX010000229.1 GCA_018829545.1 Bacteroidota bacterium
TATTGAATTAGCAAAAACAACTGCTGCAGAATTAGGAAAGCTATTCCCAGAATCTGAATCATATTATGCTTCTCAAAGGCATCTAGGAAATGATGTGGAAAGACCATTAGAGCAACTTGCAAAGAATGCTCCTAATGAAGAGACCACAGAAATACCAAAAACTTATGAGCTGCTTGGTAACTATCCAAATCCGTTTAATCCAAGTACAACAATAAGTTATGCTTTGCCATATAGTTCAAATGTAGAGCTAACTATTTACGACATAACGGGAAAAGTAGTAAAAGTATTTAACGAAAACGGACAGTCTGCCGGCTATCAAAACATAGTTTGGTATGGTAATAGCCAACAAGGGAGCAGAGTTTCAAGTGGTGTATATTTTTACAGATTTAAGGCTTCGGCTGCTTCGACAAGCTCAGCAACCGATAAAGGGTTGGTCTTTGAAAAAACAGCTAAGATGTTGCTACTTAAATAACGCAAAGAGAGACGAAACTTTAATAGTAAAACCAAATTGTTCTGTAATCTCTTACGTTTTCTCCCCTAATAGCAAGTTCTTCAAGGTAATCATAAATTGGAACATCAACATAATTATATGGAGGAATTGCTGAAATATTCTTTTCCCATGGATGAAATTCATAAACGCGCGAACCGTCGGATAAAATCATCACTAATCTATGATCCTGTCCGGCGCGAAGATGGTTTTTCCCCAGCTTAGGTACGTTGAATACAGGTTCATCTGTTCGATCAAGCCCGGGAAGCAATCGTGCTTCTTCCTTTTGTTCCTGTAATATTCTTGCAATCGGCACCATATATTTACTCGTTTCCTCTTTCCCTTTCATATTGAAAGTATAATAAGGATCAACTCCGATTGACTTTAGATCCCTTCTAAGTTTAGCGGATTCAAACCGGCGTGAATTTTCCACCGTGTAAACTTGTTGATTGTAAACACCCATTCCTGCTTTGCGGAATTTTTGCACCGCGGTCATCGCTTGGGGAGTTATTTCATACGAATGTTCAAAATGAGTAACTATTGCAATTTCGAGATTTGGCGGTTTGTGGAACTTAGAAAGCATAGAAATTAATTCATCCGTTATTCGCATTGGAAGAACTACAGGTGTTCTGCTGCCTATTCTAATTCTATAAATCTGCTTTTTAGAAGCAAGAATTTCCAATATCCTTTTTAACTGCGAATCTTTCATCACTAAAGGATCACCGCCGGTAATCAGAATGTCTCCAATGCTTTTATGATCGTCCAGCCAGGCAAGCGCTTCGTTAATTTTCTCCGTCGAGGCAAGAGCTTTCGGTTCGAGAACGCTTTCAATTTCCCAGTTCCGCTGACAGTAAACGCAGATCTGAGAGCAGGTGTTAAAGGGTTTAAGAATGGAAATTATCGGATACCTTCTTGTAATAAGATCAACAGGAGAAGTATCATGCTCACCCATAAAGTCGAAAGAAATTTTGCGGTCTGCACGGTGTTCGCTCATTTTATCAACATATTCTTTCGGAGGAATAACCTGTGCTCGAATTGCGTGATCATAACCTATGGAGAGCTTCGTATCCATCAGACTCAAGTAATATGGTGTAATACCAAACGCAATTCTATTCTTGACAGCTTTATCAACCGCTTCTTTCTGTTCATTTGTCAATTCTATTAAGTCTAATAATGGCTTAGCATTTTTAATAACGTTTTTTAAGTGCCACCGGTAATCGTTCCAATCGGTTTCTGTTCCTTTATAATATCTTAATATTTTTGCCCGGTTCTCGGTTCGCCAATTAATTACTTCTTCTTCCAATCCGGAAGGATATTTCTTAAAATATTTTTTTAGACTTGATCCAAGCTCGTCAAGAATATCCATTCTCGCAACAGCCGCTTCCCTTCCTTTCATTTTTAGAAATTCCGGAAATCCTTTTTTTACTTCTGCATTTTCGAGATAGATATGAGATTTGCCCGTTACTCCGCGAAAGAGATTAATGAACTCTAAAATAAATCCAACAGAGATTATAGTTTTTAGCTCACTCCGTTTATTTCTTGCTAATTTCCATAAACTTTCAAGCGCCGAAAATTCTGTCCTGAATTCATTTATCGGTCCAATAATACTGCGGAAAACGCGGATACTTTCACGTACAGTTGATTTTTCAAGAATGTGAAGATCGTTATCAACTTCGAAAATCTTTCTTTCGGATTTCTCTAAATAACTGTAAAGAGAATCACGGGCGCTAATTAAATCGTTAGAGTTTTTTAAGATTTCGAATATATCGGGATTAGAATCCCATAAACGCTGCAAGTAAGCTTCATAGTCAACCTCAAAGTGAGGTTTGAATAAACTCACTTCGTCGGTGAAAACGTCATCAAGTAATTTTGTGCTGACCCATTTTAATTTTGAGGAATGGAATGGACTCTTTTTTGAAGCGATTTTTTTATTATTATTTTTAATCAATTTAGTCATAGTAACTCCTATCCAAAACATTTTTTTTATAATAAAACATAATTCGCTGAAATTCAACAAGTGATTACGAGATGTACTAAATTAATTTTATCGAATAATACTAAAAACGTACAGTGATTATTCAAAGAATGCAGAAGATTGTGGAATAATCTTATAAATTGTAAATCGATTTTAAAAAACAAACAGCTATTCTAACAAACTATGACTTGAAAATACCTAAGGACAAAATGGGATTAGCAAAATATAAACACATTATCTGGGATTGGAACGGAACTTTGTTTAATGATGCCGAATTATGCTGTAGCATTATGAATCACCTTCTTACAAAAAGAAATATGAATAGCATCACACTCCAAGATTATAAAAGCGTTTTCACTTTTCCGGTGAGAGACTATTACCAAAAAGTCGGACATGATGTAAGCGATGAAAACTGGGAAGTCTTGAGTTATGAGTTTATCAACGAATATGAATCGCGTAAAAATGAGTGCGGACTTTACCAACATGCTGTTGAAGTGCTTGAATTTATTGACTTAAAAGGTATTTCGCAATCGGTTCTTTCTGCCTACTCACAAAGTTCTCTCGAAGAAATCGTCAAATCATTTAATCTTGATAAATATTTTATAAAACTTGTTGGGCTGAATAATATTTACGCGGCAAGTAAGTTAGAAAACGGTAAAAAATGGATGAGCGAACTGGGATTTGAAAATAGTGAAGTTCTCCTTATCGGTGATACTGTTCATGATTTTGAGGTTGCCGAGGAGATCGGCGCAGACTGCTTGCTTATATCCAACGGGCATCAAAATAAAAATAAACTAGTCCAATCTTCAGCAATAGTAATTAATTCGATTAGTGAGATACTATCTAATTGAAAATCTTTGTCTTAGTGATAATCATAGTCCTGGTCAAATTCCCACTAACTTATAATCAATTTTCATTCTCAAATATTTCCCCCTTATAGCTCTTAATCATAATCTTAATCATAATCTTAATCATAATCTTAATCCTACTCATAATCTATCCAATCTCTCATGTAAAATTGTCTTTGCCATAATTCTCTGCTGGCTCATGCAATCGATTTGAATTACTTTTTATCAGCCCCACAA
>JAHJTX010000230.1 GCA_018829545.1 Bacteroidota bacterium
ATCAAAACTAAAGCGGAAATAAAATGCAGCAGGCTGAAGCAGAAAAATTAAAATCATTAAAAGTTTTCGATTCGCTTACAATTGGTCCGGTTAGAGTTGAAAAGCGAAAAGTTGTTGCGCCTTACACAGTTAAAATAAATGATACAACGGATAAGATTGATTTAATTTATTTATACGATGAAGATGTGTTCGATACAAGCGATGATTCTTCAATGAATCTCGCGTCATTAATCGCATCGCAAGTTGCCATTAATTACGGAATGTTTTGCAGTAAAATAATTTTCATTGGTTTGTTCGATAATGCCGATAAACGATTTATCAAAGACGCAATGGAAAACACCGCGCGAGAAATTTACGTTAAAAAATTTCTTGAAGACAATCTCTTCTTAGTAGGTGATGCAAAAAATCTTCCGGTAGTAAAATTGAAATCTTACTTACAGGCGGAATTGATTTTTGAATCCCGCAATTCGGAACCCGTGAACACAAAATGGGAATTCTGGAAAACTCACAAAAGTAAAGTTTGTATTCTATCCAGCGGCGGCAAAGATAGTCTGCTCAGTTACGGAATTATGGACGAGCTTGAGTACGAGACTCATCCAATATTTGTTAATGAGTCCGGGCGGCATTGGTTTACAGCGCTAAACTCGTTCAGATTTTTTAGGGACAATGTAAAAAACACATCCCGAGTGTGGATTAATTCGGATAGGATTTACAATTTTATGCTGCGTCGTATACCGTTCATACGCAAAGATTTTGCCAATGTTCGAGCCGATGAATATCCAATTAGATTGTGGACTGTGGCGGTATTTTTATTCGGCGTTCTTCCATTAATGAAGAAAAGAGGAATAAGCCGCTTAATAATCGGCGACGAATACGATACAACAAATAAAACACAATATCAGGGAATAACTCATTACGACGGACTGTTCGATCAAAGTAAATATTTTGATGAAATGCTCTCGCGTTATTACATGAAAAAAGGGTGGTCAGTTGCGCAGTTTTCAATTCTCCGCCCGTTATCAGAATTAATGATTCAAACTATTTTAACAAAACGTTATCCGCATTTGCAAAAGCATCAAGTCTCGTGTCACGCCGCTCATCAGAAAGACGATAGGATTTATCCTTGCGGTAAATGTGAAAAGTGTAGACGAATTGTAGGGATGCTTACAGCCATGGACTCAGACCCTCGCGATTGCGGGTATAAAGATCAGCAGATTGATTTTGCGATTAAATCATTAGCAACAAAGGTAATTCATCAGGAAGAAGCTGGCGCTGAGCACCTTCTATTTATGCTGAATAAAAAGGGCAGTCTTGAACTGCCGGCAGAGAAGTTAAAAAACCTGAAAGAGCATACAGAAATTTTGAATCTTCGATTTGACAGCGAACATGCGCCGTTTGATTATATCCCCTCGGAATTCAGAAAGCGTCTGTATAAAATTTATCTCGAATACGTTGAAGGCGCACTATTAAGAGTGGGACGAAAATGGGAGAAATTCGATCTCTTAAATCATCCTCAGGCAGAAGCGCCCTATCCATTTGAGTTTGACTCTTCTGTAAAAAAACATGATATGATGGATAAAGACGATGTTGGACATGATAAATATGTTTGGGCTGAAATGACATGGGAGGAAGCGGGAGAAAAATTAAAGATTGTTGATATAGCTTTGCTTCCGGTTGGCGCTATTGAACAACATGGTCCGCATCTAACGCTTGATACCGATGCTTTTGACGCAGATTATTTAGCAAAGAAAGTTGCTGAAGCTTGTAGTTTTCCAAAACCTTTTGTGCTTCCGCTAATTCCATACGGCGTTTCATATCATCATGATGATTTTCCGGGTACAATTAGTGTGAGCAATGAAACTCTCTCCAAAATGGTCTACGAAATCGGTTTGAATTTAGCTCGGCAGGGAATTAAAAAGCTGATAATAATTAATGGACATGGAGATAATTCCCCAACATTAAATTTTGCCGCACAGATGATTAACCGAGACGCAAAAATTTTTGTTGCCGTTGATACAGGCGAAACCAGCGATGTTGATCTTGATGAAATCACCTCAACTCCCAACGACGTACACGCCGGGGAAATTGAAACAAGCACAAGTTTAGCCGTTCGTCCCGAACTTGTAAAAATGGACAAAGCCCAGAAAAGCGTGCTTAATTTCACAAGCAGATATTTAAACTTTTCTTCGCTGCGGGGTATCCCATGGTATGCGCAAACAAAAAAAATATCTGAATCGGGAACAATGGGCGATCCAACAAAAGCAACTTCAAAAAAAGGCAAGCGTATGTGGGAAATTATGATTGCTCATCTAGTTGGATTGGTGGAAGATCTAAAAGGCATGAGCTTAGATGAAATACACCAGAAGAAATTATAATTACTAATATTGATACACGAATGAAAATTACAAAGATTGAATTAATTCCAATTGAACTGGAATTGAAGGAACCGTATACAATTGCTTACGAAACAATTTCGAAAGCTCCGAATGTTTTCTGCAAAATATTCACAGATGAAAACATAATTGGTATTGGGGTTGCTGCGCCTGATTTGGAAGTTACCGGCGAATCAATCAGCAGTGTTATAAAAGTAGTTGCAGATTTTATGGAGCCTGCAATATTAGGTCAAGATCCGCTAAGGCATATAAAAATTCTGAGCGAATTGAAAGCTCACTTAAAACTAAATCCATCTGCAATTGCCATGCTGGATATGGCGCTGTTTGATATCTTAGGTAAAAAAGCAAATCTCCCTCTTTATAAAATTTTAGGCGGATATCGTGAAAAAATTATAACAAGTATTACGATTGGAATTCTACCGATCTCTGAAACATTGAAGCGTGCGAATGAATATGTTAAATCCGGTTTTAAAGCTATAAAACTTAAAGGCGGAATAAATGTTGAAGAAGACGTTGAGAAACTTCGCAAGATAAGAGAGAAAATTGGTGAAGAAATATTTCTAAGATTCGATGCAAATCAAGGATACACAGTGGAGCAGTCGCTGTATTTAGTAGAAAAAACAAAATCAGTAAAGTTAGAATTGTTTGAACAGCCAACGCCAAGAAAGGAACTGCAACTTCTTGGGCAGGTAACCAGTAGTGTTCATGTTCCAGTTATGGCAGACGAAAGCATAATGAGTATAAAAGACGTTTTCAAATTGGCTAAGAATGACTTGGTAGACACTGTTAATATTAAGTTGATGAAGGTCGGCGGTATTGCTGAAGCGCTTCATATTAATTCGGTTGCAAAAGCTGCGAATCTTGAAGTGATGGTCGGCTGTATGGACGAAGCCGAGTTAGGAATAGCGGCGGGACTCCATTTTGCGCTTGCAAGACCGAATGTTGATTATGCTGATCTTGATGGTCATTTTGATCTTCTGAATGATCCATCGAAAGGAACTATAATTTTGGAAGACGGGTTTCTAATACCATCGGGAAAACCAGGTCTTGGGTTAGATGCTTCTGATTTGAATCTGTGAAATGAGAAGGGTGATTCTAAATTTGGATATTCACAATTGATTCAAGCACAAACGAAGGAACCGCAAACTAAGCAGGCGCTCCTGTCTTGCCTCACAGTAACACCCAAAAGATTTCCATGAAATTCTAGATATCATACTTTTTTCGCATTTTAAATTCTGATCAATCTAAAAAAAAACGAATATCACATCTCAAAATGGTATAAAGCAAATCTTATTTGTAAATTTGTCACACTTTAAAATCAAATCGACTTGCATGAAACTTTACATTTTATTTTTATTGATTACCGTTAGCGCTGTCTTTTCACAGAGAGACGATGATAGCTGGATGCTGTACGAGGATTCGGAAGTTGCGAAAATACATATTCAAATAGCGCAAGAAGAGCTCGACTGGGTTTATGCTCATGAGAGCAGCGATATCTATAAAATTTGCACGGTTCATTTTAAAAATAGTTTGATTGATGAAACTATTGATTCTGTCGGCTTCCGTTTAAGAGGCAATACTTCTCGACAAGCGAAGAAAAAATCTTTCAAACTTTCTTTCGATGATTTTGTGAAGGGAAGAGAATTTTTTGACGTTGAGAAACTAAACTTAAACGGAGAACATAACGATCCTTCAATTATACGAAGCAAATTGTGCTGGGATCTTTTTCGGGATATCGGCATTACAGTTTCGAGGGCATCTTTTGCCGCGGTTTATATCAATGGTAATTATTATGGTTTATATATTTCAGTTGAACACGTAGACGAAGAATTTCTAAAAAGAAATTTTGCCGATCCCTCTGGCAGCCTGTGGAAATGTTTGTATCCCGCCGATCTGGTGTATAAAGGAAGCAATCCGGATTTATATAAAATTGTTCAAAACGGCAGGAGAACTTACGATTTGAAATCAAATACCGAATTCGATGATTATTCAAAATTTGCACAGCTTGTGGATGTAATTAATAATACCGATGATGCCTCCTATCATGAAGAACTCCCAGAAATTCTAAATATAGAAGAAACTTTGTCATATTTCGCGATGAATGTTCTAACTGCAAGCTGGGATGATTACTGGTTTTTGAAAAACAATTACTATGTGTATCACGAAACAGATCAGGATATTTTCCATTGGATTCCTTTCGATTACGATAACTCATTCGGAATAGATTTCGGATTTAAGTCGGATTGGTCAAC
>JAHJTX010000231.1 GCA_018829545.1 Bacteroidota bacterium
ACCATCTCAGGCATCAGCTCAAACCGGGTCAAAACAATAGAAGCTGTTCCAAAGTATGAGTCGGGCAAAGATGTTCTGGATTATGCAACGGCATTTCAGACGGACACGCTTGTTGTAACAAATGGCGCTGTGGCGCTAACACTCGGGCAACGTCCCGTGTTCGTTGAGCCATTCACGGTTACTTCGATTAAGGAAGAAAGTGAAAATATCCCGAAAGAATTTATGTTGTATCAAAACTATCCGAATCCGTTCAACCCAACGACAGAGATCAGATATCAGAAGTCAGTCACGTAACGTTGAAGGTGTTCGACGTGCTCGGACGTGAAGCGGCAACGCTGGTGAATGAAGAATTAAACTCCGGCGAGCATTCAGTTATATTCGATGCAAAAGGGTTAGCCACTGGTTTGTATTTCTATCGCCTGTCCGCGGGCAGTTTTGTAGAAACGAAAAAAATGATTTTATTACAATAAAAAAACTAATTTTGTTTTCAGAAATTTTATATTCTTGTTTACATCCCAATCAGTTCCGGTGTATACGGTTTCGCTGAAACCAAGAAAATGCTGATTACCAATTAACGAAAGGAGAAACCATGCAATACCACAACATTAAAAATTTGATGATCTTCATCATCGTGCTAATTTGGGGAGGAAATCTGAAAGCACAACTACGGGTTAATCTACCAGAAAAGCCAATAATCACTCCAATCGCCCCTGCAATCAGAGGTTATAATCTGGGGGACTTCGATTATTTGCCCTGGAATGAAGTAGATTTCCCTCCCTTCAGGCGGGAGTTTGCCGGCTTGTTGCCGGGGATTATTCGTTGGCCTGGCGGCACTAATGCGAATAACTATGTTTGGCAAGACTATATCAATGATGAGACGAGATTTCATTTAGTTAATGCCGTTGAATTTATCCGTGATATGCGTATTGGCTTGCAGTACGTGGTGAATTTTGGCAATGGCTCGGCAAGTGAAGCAGCAGACTTTATTCGATTATGCAATTCTCATGAATCTTACTGGCAAAATAAGCGGGCTTCTTTATTTGGCAGTCCCAATCCCATTAATGTCAAAATTTGTGAATTAGGAAATGAAAACAATTATACCCATGCCTGGGTTTCAGCTTGGTTTGGAAGAGCCTTCGATAATAAAATATACTTCCGCAATAACACATCTGTTGATTTCCCTGCTGATCGTGCCGATTCATTATATTTTTATGGAGGTGATATATGGAGAGGTGGCTGGGTTGATCCCAGAACAATTGAAATTCACGGCCATAAAACACAAGCTATTTTGGGTGAAAAATACTTTGTTAAATCTGATGATGGTGATACCCTTATTATCCCAATTTCTTATCCGAAAATAGGTAATAGTTCAATTTATGTTTGGGCAGTTGATACAACTTTAACTGAAGCCGAATTGGAGTACATGTCACTCCAAGAGATATACAACTTGATGACTGAGCCTCGATATCTTTTAAGCGCAAATTACTTTACTATTCTTGGCGATACGGCAGTAATGGTTTTTCCACCAGTTCCGATGAATTCTGAGGAATTAATCTATATTGAATACCAGTCGGTTGGGCATGATGGAGCCTTTGCATTCAGAGATTCGATTAAAGCTGTTGACGCCACCGTTCAGGTTGGTTATAGCGTCTGGCCAAATGACCAACTGCTTTCCCAAAATTTTTTCCGGAATGATTTTGTTCAAAGCCCTCCAGATTTTATTATTGCACATACATATCCTAACACCGAGGATATTGAGTCGCTTGCTAATAGTAACTACTTTAGCGAGATTCCATACTTACCTCAACAATTAGTTCAATATGTAATCAGGGGACAAGAAATGATTGATTCGGTATCGTTAGCCTGGAGTTTACCCCAAAGATTGGGTATAGCAATTACCGAATGGAGTTTTGCAAATGCGGAATGCAAGGAGTGTAATATGGATCGATTTGATGGCATAATCGGAGCCATCAATACCACAATGTTTGCTGCTTCGTATATGGAAGCCATGCATAATTCGTCAATAAATCTTGTTGCCTTAAATTTCCACCCTCTCGTCAAAAAATGGGGTCTCTTATCCCTATATGACATTACCCCTGGCTCATTGAATCTTGTTATTACCTCCCGAGCCCACGCAATGCGCATGTTAAACAATACAATTGGCACAAAATTTTTTACAATTAATTCAGCAGATATTACCGGGAACCCGATGATAGATATTCTTACCAAAAATCCTAACGGTTCGATTGACACAATAGCCATACCTGCATTAAAAATCTGGGGTGGTATTGACAGCTTATACCATAATTATAGTCTGTTACTCATCAATCAAGATGATAGTCTTGACCATTCGGTTACGTTTCATGTGCCAACTGAATGGTCGGTTGACTCCGTTTTTGTTGAAAAGATGACCGGCATACCGGATGATAGTATCTACAATCTCTCAAAAGAAACATTACCAATCGTTAATGATTCGGTTCAAATTACGCTTCCTGCATTTTCTTTAACCGCTTTAAGATTTCAAGGACCAACTACTGGAGTGGAAAACACACCGTTAGCGACCAGTTATTCATTAGAGAACGCTTATCCTAATCCATTCAATCCGACAACAACCATTAGTTATCAAATTCCTCAAGCCGGAAATGTTACGCTGAAAATTTATGATATACTGGGAAGAGAAATAGCAACGCTAGTAGATGAATACAAACAACCAGGCATTTACAATACTCAATTCTCCATTCTAAATTCTGAATTAACTTCCGGCATTTATTTCTATCAACTAAAGTCCGGTTCTTTTATTCAAACAAAAAAGATGTTGGTGTTGAAATGAAAACGATAAATTTATTGATAATCTTTTTTTCCGTTACAGTGCAAGCAATACTCGGACAAACAGAATTTAGACAAGAAGATTTAATAAAAGCCACTGTATATTCAAAAAATACCGGTGGTGCGGCTGTCCTTGTAATGCAAAACAACAATATCATTTACGAGAATTATCACAACGGATCTGATTCAAATACGGCAACCCATATTCATAGCGCTACAAAAGGTTTCTGGTCGGCTGTCGCAGCTTTGGCATTGCAGAAAGGTCTAATCACAAGTTATGATGAATTGGTTTCAAACACTATAACCGAATGGCAAAACAGTACCATTCACCCCAATAAAAAATTAATAAAAATCAGACATTTACTTCCCCTTTCCTCAGGCTTATCTCAGGATGTTGAAAAAATACAAGGGGAAGATGCGACAGCCAAAGATATTTATCAATACGTAGTTGATAGCTTGAAACTTATAACAGCCCCCGGCACAGTTTTTCAATATGGACCAAGTCATTATTATGCCTTTGGGGTTTTACTTCAAAGAAAACTTCATAGCAAAGGAATACTATTAAACCCACTTCAATACCTCGAAAATGAAATTCTGAATAAAATTGGATTACAATATGATAAATGGACATACGACTCATCGGGTAATCCGCATATACCGAACGGCTGTTATTTAACGCCAAGAAATTGGATAAGATTCGGTCAATTTATGCTTCAAAAAGGAAAATGGAATGGAATCCAGATAATTGATAGTACCTTAATTAAAGATATGTTCAAAGGGGATGGTCCCAATCCCGGACATGGTAAATTTATATGGCTTAACGCTAAAGACGGTTACTC
>JAHJTX010000232.1 GCA_018829545.1 Bacteroidota bacterium
AACCGTTGAAACGGTTCACCAATTCTCTAAGTTGTTATTAACCCATGACTTAAGTCGTGGGTTAATTTTGACTCAGATGTGTTCCTTTTAACCGTTTTAACGGTTTATTTGCTTTTTGGAGTAGACTCAATATTAAATATCTGCATCAACTTGTTTGAGTAATCGTTTATGATGAAGAAAATATTATTATTTCTGATTTTAGAAGGTTCACTATTATCTGCACAGGACAGGGTAAATTTTTCATTTACTTCGGAAAAAGCAAAATCAGTTTATCTTACCGGCAGTTTTAATCAGTGGAATAAGAAAGCGCTTCCGCTTAAAAAAAACGGGAATACTTTTTCGATCGATCTATATCTCCCGGATGGTTATTACTATTATAAATTTATGGTAGACGGCAGTTGGATTTCAGACCCAAATAATGATTGGAAAATCAACGACGGCGGAGATAATTTTAACTCAATAATAAAAGTGGGCAATCCTCCTCCTCCTCAAAGATTATTAAATCCCATGTCCATGCCGGTTCTAAAACTTCCAAGACCTGTGCTTACTGATAATCCCGAATGGATAGAACTCTATTACAAAGCATGGGAACTTGCATGGAATAAACTAAAAGCAGGTACTGCATATAACGGTTTCAGCCCTTTGTACATGGATGAAGGATTTAATGAATTGATCTATCAATGGGACAGCAACTTTATGGCGGCGTTTGCAGTTTACGGGCGAGCAATTTTCCCTGCAATGGCGGCGATGGATAACTTTTATAAAAAGCAGCGCAGCGATGGCTACATTCAAAGGGTGTATTGGGAAACGAGCGGTTCAATCGTCAATTCTCCCACGAAAGATGAACCCATGATCAATCCCCCGCTCTTTGCATGGATTGAGCTAAAGAATTATAAAATTACGGGCGATATCGGCAGACTTAAAAATGTGTATCCCTATCTCATTCGATACTACAATTGGATTGAATCGAATATGAAATCCACAAAATCAAAAGGGCTTTATTATAATACATCACTCGGAAGCGGAATGGATAATACTCCCCGCGAAGGAGTTGGCAAAGGAATATGGGTTGATTTTTCGAGTCAGCAGGCTCTTGCCGCAAAATGCCTCGCAGAGATAGGCGATATAATCAGCAGTAATATTTTTAGCAATAAGTTTAGAGCACAGTATGATAACACGTTTCAATTAATAAACACTTATTGCTGGAACCCGCAGGACAAATTTTACTATGATGTTCGTGAGGATGAGTACCATTCATTCACAAAACATATCGGAGCTTTTTGGACTTTAATCTCGAATACCTGCCCAGTTGAACGATACAGCGATTTAATAAGCAGCTTAACTAATCCCGACGAATTTTGGAGACCTCACTTAATTCCAACACTATCTGCACTGGATTTAGACTATGATGAATCCGGGCATTATTGGCGGGGAGGAGTTTGGGCGCCAACAAATTACATGGTAATAAAAGGATTGGAACAATACGGTGATTATTCTTTGGCTAACAGAATTGCGATAAATCATCTCGAAAATATTTATAAAATTTATTCGGAGTTTACGCCCGACGAAGGAAAAATTGCTTTTGAGGAAAGATACAGCGATGGATATAAAACAATTTGGGAATGCTACTCGCCCGAAAATCCCGAGCCAGCCACTCGATGGGATGATACATTTTATTCGCGTCAAGATTTTGTCGGTTGGTCAGGTTTAGGTCCTATTGCAATGTTGATTGAAAACATTTTAGGATTTGAAATCCGAGGCGATTTAAATAAAATAATTTGGCGAATAAATCGTGATGACAAACACGGAATTGAAAACATACAATTAGGCAATCAATTTGTGAGCCTACTCTGCACTCCGAAAGACGAGATTCTCGAACTGGAAATTTCCTGTAAAAAAGAATTCACACTAGAAATTTTTTGGGTGGATAAGTACTATACTAAAAAAATAACACCAGGGTATTCAGTCTTTAGCTTGTGATTTCAATTCCGTATTAAGATTGATCACATATAAAAAAAGGCCGTCAATAATTTTTGAACAGCCTTTTGTATAATAATTTTATTGGTCAATTTATTACCAGTAGAATTTAACACCAACCCTTGCCAATATCCCGCTCATATCGAAGACGCGCTCAAAAGTTCGTGATAAACCGGATTGATCATCGCGGACTTTGTACGTCCAACTTGGTTGGGATGAATGATAGGAAATTTCGGCAAATAAATCAGACAAATTTCCGATCTCGTAAAAACCGCCGACTCCCAAACGCCAGTTAAAATCGAAAGCCCCTTTAAATTCATTTTTAGCGGGATTTTGAAAATTGTTATAAAAAATCAATAACACTTCTGCGCCGATACCTCCGGTAACATAAGCATTTACATAGCGGTCAACTGGAAATATACCCGTCATAGTAAACATTAGCGGAAGGCTATGAACATTAGTTTCGGCTCGAAGCTCGTTTATTTCTGCGTTGGGAATTCCCCAATCTTCAATTTCTTTTACAAGCGATCTATCGATATAATCTTTTTGAAACCAGTCGATGCTCCAACCAATTGCAAGATTCCTATCGACAAATTTTCCGCCTTCGTAACCTATTACAAATCCACCGTCTGTTGCTGCTGGACTAAAATGTCCAAGTTTGATTGCAGCAGAGTGGTTTTGTCCAAAAATTAATACTGGAACAAGGATCAGAATTACACAAATTAATCTTTTCATTTTATTCTCGCTTTTGTTCAATGTCAATTTACAACGCAATATAAGTGCCATCAAAAAATATTGAATTGATTTATCAATTTCACAGAATTTTTAAATGCGGCTGTTCATTATTCAGTACAAATTAATCACTCATCTAGACGGTTAAATATTGCACATGTTCGCAACATGTGCATTTACCTCAACTTTGCTCGATAAGGCCTGTTACAAATTCTAAAACCAATTTGCAGTTTTTGCGTCAAAACAATAACTTAAAATTCAATTTACGGACAACTAAAATTTACGTATGATCCAGACAAGCCTTTTGTTAATTCCCAAAAGAAATTCCAATCGATTAATAAATTAGTGGAGCAATGATGAAAAAAATATTTCTATTCCTCTTAGTTATTTGTTTAAGTATTTCAATCTCAGCTTCCGAAGAGAAAGATGAAAAGAATAAGGAAAAGATGTCTTCCGAAACTTTTTCCGGATTAAAATTCAGAGAAATCGGACCGGCATTAACTTCGGGCAGAATTTCAGATTTTGCAGTTAATCCAAATAATTATAATGAATACTACGTTGCAGTTGCTTCCGGCGGCGTATGGAAAACAACCAACCGCGGCGTAACTTTCACACCAATTTTTGACAGCCAGGCTTCCTATTCGATTGGCTGCATTACTATCGATCCAAACAATGAATTTGTTGTGTGGGTTGGAAGCGGCGAAAACAACAGCCAAAGAAGTGTTGCTTGGGGGGACGGCGTTTATAAATCCGAAGACGGCGGAAAGAATTGGAAAAATATGGGATTGAAAAAATCCGAACACATCGGTAAAATATTAATTGATCCTCGTAATTCGAATGTTGTTTATGTTGCATCGCAAGGTCCTCTGTGGGGTCCAGGCGGAGATAGAGGTTTGTATAAATCTACAGATAGTGGGGAAAATTGGGAAAAAGTATTAGAGATAAGCGAAAACACAGGAGTTACCGACATTGCTTTTGATCCCCGAAATCCGGATGAAATTTATGCAGCTTCGTATCAAAGAAGAAGACACGTGTTTACGCTAATTAATGGCGGACCGGAATCGGCAATTTATAAATCCGTTGATGCAGGCAAAAACTGGAATAAGTTAAAAACCGGATTGCCATCTGAAGATGTTGGGAGAATCGGTTTGGCAGTTTCTCCTGCAAACCCAGATCTTGTATATGCAATCATCGAAGCGGAGGATGAAAAGGGCGGTTTTTTTATTTCTACAAATCGAGGAGCAGCGTGGGATAAGCAAAATAAATACATTCCATCGAGTCCTCAATACTACACTGAAATAATTGCCGATCCGAAAAACGAACATCGTGTTTATTCGATGGATACTTATACGGTTGTTACAGAGGATAGAGGAAAGAATTGGAATAGGCTTTCTTTAAAAAACCGGCATGTTGATGATCATGCGTTGTGGATAAATCCGAATAATACCGATCATCTTTTACTCGGCGGTGATGGCGGTATATACGAATCCTTTGATCGCGGAGATAATTGGGATTATAAAGCAAATTTTCCGGTGACTCAATTTTATAGAGTTTCGGTTGATAATTCACTTCCCTTTTATTTCGTTTATGGCGGAACGCAGGATAACAACAGTTTGGGCGGTCCTTCAAGAACTTTAAAATCAGATGGCATTCACAATTCTGATTGGTTCGTTACAAACGGCGGCGATGGATTTGAATCAGCAATCGATCCATTAAATCCCGATATCGTTTACGCTCAATCGCAATACGGTTGGATTGTTCGCTACGATAAAAAAAGCGGAGAGGCGATAAGCATCAAACCTCAAGAAAGAGAAGGCGAAGATGCTTATCGTTGGAATTGGGACTCTCCATTAATTATCAGTCCTCACTTAAATACAAGGTTATACTTTGCCGCAAACAAATTATTCAAGAGTGAAGATAGAGGAAACACGTGGGAAGTAATCAGTGGCGATTTATCTCGCCAAATCGATAGAAATAAATTAAAAGTAATGGGCAAAGTTTGGAGCGCAGACGCTGTGTCTAAAAACGCTTCAACATCTATTTATGGAAATATTGTTTCGCTAGCAGAATCCCCTTTAAAAGAAGGCTTGATCTACGTTGGAACTGACGACGGTTTGATACAGGTAACAGAAGACGGAGGAAAGAACTGGCGCAAAATTGATAAGGTTCCGGTAGTGCCGGAAACAACTTATGTGAGTTGTCTGCTTGCGGACAAGTTTGACAGCAACACAGTGTATGCTGCTTTTGATAATCACAAAGATGCGGATTTTAAGCCTTACATTTTAAAAAGCACAAATAGAGGTAAAAACTGGAAAAGTATTTCCGGCAATATTCCTGAGAATTTTACTGTTTATTCGTTAGTTCAAGACCATGTTAAGCCGGAGTTATTATTCGCGGGAACTGAATTCGGTGTATTCTTTTCTCCAAACAGCGGTGAAAAATGGATTCAATTGAAAGGCGGAATACCTACTATTTCTATTCGCGATATTGATATACAGCAGCGAGAAAACGATTTAGTGCTTGCCTCTTTCGGAAGAGGATTTTTTATTTTAGATGACTATTCCGCGCTGCGAAGTGTAAGCGAAGAATCATTAAATCTTGATGGTAATTTATTCGAAGTGAAAGACGCTTTAATGTACATGGAAATAGGGGGCAGATATGGGCAAGGCGATAATTTCTACAAAACGCCAAATCCTCCTGTTGGGGCAACATTTACTTATTATTTAAAAGAAGCGCCAAAATCTAAAAAGGATTTGCGAAAAGAAAAGGAAAAGGAATTAGAGAAAGAGAATAAAGATATTCCCTATCCGTCTTTCGAAGATCTTCGAACGGAAGATAACGAACGAGGAGCGTATTTGTTATTCAACATAAAAGATGAATCCGGTCAAACTGTTAGAAAACTTTTATCTGCCGCAAAAAAAGGTATTAACCGGATAACATGGGATTTAAGATATGCCTCGAGCGATCCGATAAAAAGCGTTGATGAAAAGAATAAACTATCCACGGGCAAAGGAAGCACTTTAGCTCTGCCGGGTAAATACTCGGTTTCTATGTCGCTTTATGATGGCGAGAATATTAAGCCGCTATCTGGAGAAGTTGAGTTTAATGCGGTAACATTAAATAACACTACTCTGCCCGCAGGTGATAGAAAAGAATTGGTCGAGTTCCAGAGTAAATTGCGCGAGCTATCGCGCCAAATATCTGCATCGGTAACAACAGCAAAGGAATTATTGAGTAATCTCGACGTAATGAAGCAGGCAATTTATAGAACCGCCAATATGTTGAACGATGATTTAATTACTGTGGATAAAATTGGAATCACTGCAAAAGATATTCTGGTGAAACTTGAAGGAGACGAATCAATCAGCAAACGTGATGCGCCGCAGCCTCCATCTATTTCGGAAAGAATAGATCAGGCAATTTCCACACAGTGGAAGTCTACGTCTTCGCCAACTTCGGCACAAAGAGAAAACTATCGTATTGCTGAAAAGGAATTTAAACCGGTTAATGAAAAACTTGAAAAGCTGATTAGAGAATTAGTATTACCGCTCCAAGAAAAACTGAATGCGGCAAAATCTCCATGGATTCCTTCAGTTAAATAGAAACAATTTTGCTTAATCCCGGCAGACTTACATCAGATAGGTTTGTCGGGATTAAACATTGATTTGTACGTAAAGATTTGTAGAAACGATTTATTTCCTTATTTTCAAACTGGTTAAATTGAATAATTAATGCCTACACATTCATTCATAATAGAAAGCGAATATCATAATGTTACTGATATTTTGGCGGATGTTCGTGCATTCGTTCTAGGTAATAATGTAACCGCCAAAGAGTCTGCTGATATTGAAGTTTGCATGCTCGAAGCGATGAATAATGTTATCCGCCATTCTTATAAAGGCAAATCGGGTTTCCCAATAGAAATAAAAGTATCCGTCAATTCAGATCAAATTGATATTGAGATTATTGACAGCGGAATAAGCAGGGAAAAATTCGATAAGCCGACTTTGGATTTTGATCCGGACGATATTGAAAATCTGCCTGAAGGCGGGATGGGACTTTTTATAATCGACCAAATTATGACGAGCACGAATTATGAAGTAAAGGACGGTAAAAATTATTACACTATGTCAAAGAAACTTATTCATTGACTCAATGTTAAAATCTCGTATTTAAATCCACGGTGATTGATTATTTTGAATAAAATCATTTTCGTTTTTCTTATAAGTCTGTTAGTAATTAATATACCAAATCTAGCCCAAGATTCTACCCGCAGCCACGCGTTTAAAAACGCTAATCCTCAAAATGATATTTACCCTCTTGTAAAACCACAAACAAATCCATATCCACTAATGGCTGGTTATCTTTTGAGGAAGAAAGCCAACGAAGGAGACCCTTTAGCTCAACATGAATTAGGGCTAAGATTATTACTTGGGAAAGGATTTGCAAAGGATTCCATCAGCGCTGTTTATTGGGTTAAAAAAGCAGTTGAAAAAAACTTGACCGTTGCAAGATTTAATTATGGAATAATGTTGAACAGCGAAATCGCTACCGAGTGGAATCCATTTGAAGCGTATTGGCATTTTAGGTTTGGCGCAGAAAATGGTATGGCGCAGAGTCAGTATATTTATGCGGTGTTCTTTACTGATAATTTAGTTGTAACGCGGAATTTGACAGACGCGTATAAGTGGTTTAAAAAGTCTGCCGAGAATGGATTCGAACCGGCTAACGAAGCTTTAAATCAGTTGAAAGAAATGGGAATTCAGGATATACTGCTTGATGAAAAAGAAGAAAGCGCAGCCAAAGATTCGTTACAAAATATTACTATTCACAGCAGTCATAACATCAGCAATTATGGAATTGAATTAGATCTTTTCGATTTTGGTTCTGATTCACTTTCTGAAGAAGACGAAAGAAAGCAAATTCGAAGTTTGCTCAGTAAAAAAGGCACAGAATTAAGAAAGCATTTGGGAGTGAGTGACACTCTGAATTTATCTTACTTAAGCGATACTTCCGGAATTGGAATTATTGAGTTTGCAGTTTCAACCGGAAGTCCGGAAGCATTGCTGTTAAGCGGACGTTCGCTGGAGGAAGGGATTTTAACCAAACGTAATTTAATTTTAGCCGCTGAAAAATATTTGCGAGCCTATAGACTTGGCTCCAGAAAAGCTGCGGAGTATTTATTCCGACTTACAAAGGACAATCACTTTTTTGAAGCGCTCAAGAAGGAAGTTGATAGAGAAAATGACACAGCCATGTTTGTTTGGGCGGGTCTTGTTGCTCTTGGATTTGATTTCCGAATAACAAATGATCAGGCTTTTGAGCTATTGATGAAGTCTGTGAAAATGAAAAATACATTTGCAATTATCGAAGCGGGACTTTGTTATTACAACGGGTCACTTGTAGAGAAAGATTCCCTAAAAGCGATGCAAATGTGGGAACTAGCAGACTCTCTTGGCAATAAGGAAGCAAGAATTAGAATAATTTTCAGCAGGATAAAAGATCAATCTGCGCAAGTAAAACAAATGAAATTCGATATTGAATACCTGCACGCTGCATCCGAAGAAGGTTCTGTTTTGGCTCAGGCATTGCTTGCATATTGTTATGAAAACGGCATTGGATTAAAAAGAAGTAAAGCATCTGCGGTAAATTTGTACAGAAGCGCCGCCCATAGAGGAAATGAAGCAGCATATTCTTCTTTAAAAAAAATGTATGATGACGTTAGACCTGATGATGATGAGTTTATTATTTTCGAAAACTAGATGAATATCATTTAGTTTTTAGGATAATAATCGTTTGATCATCGTGCTGGGGAAAGTCGTTCCTGAATCGATTCAATGTGAGGAGCAGTCTATCTTTAATTTCATCCGGTGTTTTATCGGCATTTTGAATTATTAAATTTATCAGCCGCTTTTCTCCGAATTGCTGCTTGTAATTATTCATTGCTTCAGTAATTCCATCTGTGATTAAAATAAACAAATCACCTGAGTTCGGTTTGATAGTAATTTCTTCTATTGTTTTTTCAAAAATTCCCTTATCGTTCAATCCAATTCCAATGCCCTTTGGAGCAAGAGTGTCAATTCTATTTTCATCTTTTTTATAATGATAAACGGGTGAATGCCCTGCCCTGCAAAATGTAATTGAACCATCTTCATTAATTGTTGATGCCAGTAGAGTTAAAAAATATTCTTTCCGCAGCCTTTGTGAAAAATATTTTTTTAGATTTACTATCAATGAGCTAAGGCTTTCAAAGTTTTGAATCAAAAACTGAATGATTGCTTGAACCCTTACCATATAGAGAGCTGCCGCCATTCCCTTGCCGGAAATATCTCCGATGACTATGAAAGTTTTTTTGCCTTTGGGTACTTCAATAAATTCGAAGTAATCGCCTCCAACTTCTTTTGCAGGTTCGGAATGCGCGCTGATATCAAAAAATTTATTTTCGGGCACTTCAACCGGAAGCAAGTTTTTTTGAATCTTACGCGCTAATTGAATTTCATCTTTCACAATTAATTTATCTGCAAGTTCAAATGCCAAAAGAATATTGATAATTATAAATGAGAGGACTACGTAACTGCCAGTACCGTTCATGTATCCAATAATGAATATCAAAAGCGAGGCAAGATAAAACACTCTTCTTGCAGCAGACATTTTTAACAAAAATGCATTGAACAAACTCCTAATAAAAATTAGCGAACGAATAAATTTGTTTTGTGTTATATCCGGTTTCGGAATTTCATTTTTGTAGAATTCATAAATTTCGGCGCTTTCTCTTTTAACCAATCTTTCTATTTCTTCGAAACGCAGATCGCTTATATAAAGATCGAATATTCTTCTAAGTGGATTATTGCTGCTCAACTTATTACCCCTTAATTGAGGCTGTTATTTTATTTGCCTAAATTTAACACAAATTAATTCTTATCATAAGTATTTATGAATGCGAAAATTAGACGCCTCATCTTCCTAGTTGGTTTGACATTATTATTTTTTTCTTTCGCCACTTAATTGTCGGGTAAACCTTTTAGGATTTTACAGGAGGCACTTAATAATGCAATTAAACATTCCAGATGAAAAAAAACTGACATACATTTGGAAGAGACAAAAAATTATATAAAATTAACCATTGAAGATGATGGAATTGGGTTCGATGTTAAAATTCTAAATAAGAGTCCACTCCGAAAAGCCCCAAACGGGTTAAAACCCGTTTGGGAAAGTTTGTTTTTAGATTGTTAACCCCAAGTTAAAACGTGGGGTTAATAACAATATGACTTTTCAGAGTGGACTCAAATAATCAGGTTACAAAAAGAAATTATGGTTTAATAAATATGGAAGAACGTGCAAAGCTTTTAAATGCTGATTTGAAAATGGAATCCTTCCCCTATTCCGGTACAAAAATTATTTTATAGCTCAAAAAGACAATCCAATAATGGAAAAAATAAAAATTGTAATCGCTGATGATCACCTGATTCTAAGAGACGGGCTTAAGGCTGCGCTTAATTTTATGCCCGATCTCGAAGTAATTGGTGAAGCCGGAGACGGTGTGGAGGTGATTGAAATATCCAAGAAATTAGTACCCGACGTAATATTGATGGATATTAGCATGCCAAGATTAGATGGAATTTCCGCAACGAAAGAGCTGAAGAAAATTCTACCCAAAATAAAAATAATTATTCTAACAATGCACGACAATAGACAGTTCATTCTGGATGCGCTTTATTCTGGGGTGGATGGATTTTTATTAAAAATGGGACAAATCAGCGATGTTCAGAATGCCGTTAAATTGGTTATGCAGGGTAAAAAATATTTTGATAAAAATATTTCGAAGCAGTTGGGCATAGATTTAGAAAATTGCGATGATATTGAAGATGCAATTAAAGGCGTAAAACCATTCGACCTTTCCAACCGCGAGATGGAAATCTTAAAATGCATCTCATTTGGAATGTCTACACGTGCTATTTCCAAAAAATTATCTCTCAGTTATCACACCCTTACAAACCACAGAAAAAGTATTTGCGTTAAAGTGGGTGCAAATAATACTGCCGATCTTATTTTATTCTGCCTAAAGCACAAAATCAGTATTGAAAAACATTAACTCAATTCATAAAAATGGACTAGCGAGATTAGTCCTTTCTAGCTATTTACATTCCCGTCTAAAAATTTGATATTTCAGCCGGTTCAATTTAATAAAGAAACTTATATGCCAATGATACTCGATTCAATAGTATCTGCATATACAAATTATCACAGTTCTAAAAGAAAAGTAGAAATTGTGAAAGATTATTCAACGCGAATAATTGACGCTCAATTAAGAGCTGCCGGATTTACAAAGCGGATTGATATTGATATTTTGACCGAGCAGTTATTATCCAAATTATTTTCTTATTCGGGAAATTCCTCAAATCCTTATATCATCGAAAAATATAATTCTTCCCCAAAACCAATTTTTGAGGAAACAGAAGCATTTTTTTTATTGTTCACTCTAATAAAAGATGAAATAAAAGTTGAGAAACTGACGTCAAAGTAATTATAATAACCACTTCATTCCTTGCCGCCCAAATCAATATTATTTTGTATTTGATATCTTAGAGTCAATAAGCTATTTTTGACCTTCAAAAAGTGATAATAATTAATTGTAGATATATGATTTGGAAAATAGTATTATTCATATTAATGACCTTTGTTATAATTGCGGGCATTTCCTTCCCTATCGTAAGCAATCCGGTAAACTGGTATGATTTTCCGTTGATCCCAGGACTAGAGGACAAAGCGAAAATAATTTTCTTTCACGTACCAACAGCGTGGTTGGCAGTGGTTGCGTTTCTAATGTCCATGGTATTTGGCATAAAGTACCTTAAAAATCAGGATATGGATAACGACGCAAAATCGAGCGCAGCTTTGCAGCTTGGAATGGTTTTCGCAATTTTAGCCACAGTTACAGGTTCAATCTGGGCAAAGTTTACATGGGGTTCGTTCTGGCATTGGGACCCAAGAGAAACTTCAATTTTTATTTTGCTTCTTATTTACGGTTCTCTGTTCGCATTAAGATCTGCCGTGGAAAATGAAGATAAGCGGGCAAAACTATCGGCGGTTTATTCAATAATCGCATTCTTAACCGTTCCTTTTTTCGTTTTTATTATGCCGAGAATTATGACAGGTCTGCATCCCGGTTCTGCAAATGACGACACATCCGGTCCGGTTGTAGACTTCAAAATGAATTCAAATATGCAAATGGTTTTTTATCTTTCGCTTATTGCATTCACAATTTTATATTATTGGATGTGGAACATCAGTTACAAATCGATTATTATTAAAGACAAATTATTAAAGAAAAATATTTGAGGTTGCATTGAACGGACTTTTGGAATTTTTAACTAATAACTCAATTTATATAGTTTTGTTTATCGTACTAACAATTTGGATAGGTATATTCTTCTTTCTGTTCAATACGGATAAACGGCTAAAGGAAATAGAAAAAGAACTGGAAAGGAAATAGAATGAAGAATAAATATTTTATCGGCGGTTTTATTATAGTAGTTTTTTTAGGTTTGATGGGTTATTTGTTCACCCAAACAAACATTAAATATGAAGAAGATTTTTCAAATGTTGTAAATTCAAGTTCTACGGTTAAAGCAACCGGAAGCTGGGTTAAAGCAAAGCAATATCATATGGATTATGAAAAAAATCTATTCTCATTTTATATGATAGACTATAAGGGAACTGAATTAAAGGTTGTTTATAAAGGAACAATACCGAATAATTTTGAATCATCCACAAGCGTTGTTGTAACCGGAAAGTATCAAAACGGATTATTTCACGCATCGCAAATTTTAACCAAATGTCCCTCTAAATACGAATCTCAATTCGAACAAGAAAACTCAAATTCTTAGTTCGCATTTAAGGAGTTAAATATGATTGGCAATATATTTGTTACGCTCGCATTATTGGCGAGTGTGTTTTCGATTATTATGTATTATCTAACGTTTAAGGGTTACGCCAACACTTTAAAGCTGGCGCGCTTGGGTTACCATGCAATGTCAATTTCTGTTATTGCAGCTTCGGCAATGCTTCTCCACGCAATATTAACCCATCAATATCAATTTAAGTACGTTTTTAATTACAGCAATTCAGACTTGCCTCTAGGTTTATTGATGTCCACTTTCTATGCCGGACAGGAAGGCAGTTTTATGCTTTGG
>JAHJTX010000233.1 GCA_018829545.1 Bacteroidota bacterium
CCGTGGATGGGTTAGGCAAATGGCTAAAAATGTTGGACCCGTGAATGACGTTCCCGCTCCCGATGTTATGACAAGCGCTCAGCACATGTTGTGGATGTTAGATGAATTTGAAACAATTCATGGCGGAAAATATCCCGGATTTATTACAGGAAAACCTGTTGGAATGGGTGGTTCGCTTGGCAGAACGGAAGCTACTGGTTACGGAGTTATTTTTACCGTACGTGAGGCTTTGAACGAATTGAATCTCGACATTTCAAAAACAAGCGCAAGTATTCAAGGATTCGGAAATGTTGCGCAATATGCAATTCAGCTTTATACACAACTAGGCGGTAAAGTAATCTGCGTTTCAAGCTGGGATCAAGGCGATCAAGTATCATACTCATTCAGAAAATTAGATGGAATTAACTTAGAAGAACTTTTGAGCATAACTGATAAGTTCGGCGGAATTAACAAGCAGAAAGCAAAAGATTTAGGTTACGAAGTACTTGACGGAGAAGCGTGGATTGAGCAGGACGTGGATATTTTAATTCCCGCAGCATTAGAAAATCAAGTAAACGCAGAGAACGTTGAAAAAATAAAAAGTAAAGTTAAAATTATTGCTGAAGGAGCAAATGGTCCTACAACTCCGGAAGCCGATAAAGTTTTGAAGAATAAAAACATATTACTTATTCCAGACTTTTTAGCTAATGCCGGCGGAGTTACCTGCAGCTATTTTGAGCAAGTTCAAAGCAATATGAATTATTTCTGGGAAAAGGAAGAAGTCCTTAGCAAACTTGATACTAAAATGACTTCCGCATACCATTCCGTAAGCAGTTTAGCAAAGAAAAAGAATTTATACATGAGAGACGCTGCATACGTAATTGCAATTCAAAGAGTTGCACAGGCTTGCAAAGATAGAGGCTGGGCTTAAAATATTTAGTAACACAACAATGTTGAGTCCACTCTGAAAAGTCATATTGTTATTAACCCCACGTTTTAACGTGGGGTTAACAAGCTAAAAACAAACTTTCCCAAACGGGTTTTAACCCGTTTGGGGCTTTTCGGAGTGGACTCAATGTTAGAATTATTTTTTGTATTTATTCATCTCCTAACTTATGCGGTTGGGAGATGAATTTTCTAATCAATCTCGAATTATCTCCACCACTTTTGATGAGTGAATTCCTAGAAAAAATAATTGTAACTTGCCATTGACCAATTTAATTGTTTAGTATTAGTAAAAGATCAGGAGTTTTTCTAAATGTATTCAGAGAATAAACCTATTGACATGCTTGTAAGCGAGCTTCAAGAAAGAGCAAAAGAATTAAACTGCCTCTACCGTATTGAAGAAGCCTTAAGCAGCGCTGATAAAAATTTTGATGACGCATTTATTGAAATTATTAACTCAATTCCTCCAGGCTGGCAGTATCCGGATATCTGCGAGGCAAAAATTACATTCAGAGGAAAAATTTATAAAACTAAAAAATTTGTTAACACTCCTTGGTTTATTTCTGCTTCCATTACCATACGCGAAAACGAAGTTGGGCAGATTACAGTTGCCTATCTAGAAGAAATTCCGAATGCTGAAGAAAACCCATTCCTCCCTGAAGAAGAAAAACTGCTGCGCACTATTGCTGATAGGTTGAGTCATTTTATTCTACACCATGATTTGAAAATAGTTTTTAAGGATTTAAAAACTGTACGCGAAGATGGTGGTGAAAACCGAGCAAGAGGCGAGTGGCGCATTGTGCTTGACATGATTCGTAAAACCGATCCTAATTTATTCATGAGCATTCTTCGTAAACTTTTGCACCAGCTTTGCTGGAAAGGAATTGAAGAAGCAGACATTTTGCTTAAGCATAGCAGCATTGCAATTCATCAGTCGGAAGAAGAGATAATTATAGACGAAAACAAACCTCTGAAGAAAAAAATTATAAATAATTATGATGAATACATCGATGCAATTTTAAAACTTTCGGATAAATACTTAAAAGATGATGATATATTACTTAAGGTACAAAAATGGATACAGGATGATAAATCGAGCGCATTAGTTAAAGCTGTTGAAGCGCGGGAAACATCGCTTTCCGGAATTGCCGATGCTATTAGAAAATATTATCATCTGGCTCCGGAAAAATTTGAATTATCTGCCTCAATGATTAAGGGATTGCGGGTTTCTCTTTTAAGAAGACTATTCACTGAAAATTTAGATTTTATCCGCATCGCCAAAGATTACGTTAAGCTGACAGATTTTTATAAGCTCATCGATAAAATGATTTACATGCCGAACAGTCATGGAAAACTAGGAGGAAAAAGTTCAGGAATATTTTTAGCTTCGAACATCTTAGAGAAGAATATAACCGAACTCGATCTATTCAAGAACATTAAAATTCCTAAAACATGGTACATGGCTTCTGATTGTGTGCTTGCCTTTATGCAGTACAATAATCTTGATGAAGTTTTGGAGCAGAAGTATAAAGAAATTGATGAACTGCGCCTTGAATATCCTCATATTGTTCAGCTATTCAAAAATTCACAATTCCCTCCGGATATTCAAAAAGGGTTGTCTGTCGCTCTTGACGATTTTAGCGATAGACCGTTGGTTGTACGAAGCTCCAGTTTGCTCGAAGATCAAATGGGCGCTTCATTTTCAGGAAAGTATAAAAGTTTATTTCTAGCCAATCAAGGTTCAAAGCAGGAAAGACTTGCCGCTCTTGAAGACGCGATTGCTGAAGTTTATGCTTCCACATTTTCTCCGGACCCAATTGAATATAGAGCAGAAAGGGGACTGTTGGATTTTCACGAAGAAATGGGCGTAATGATTCAAGAAGTTGTGGGCAATAAAATTGGCAAATATTACATGCCTACTTATGCCGGCGTGGCGTTCAGCAATAATGAATTTAAATGGTCGCCGCGAATTAAGAGTAAGGACGGGCTTGTGCGAATTGTTCCTGGTTTGGGCACCCGCGCAGTTGATAGAATTGCAGACGATTATCCTATTCTAATTGCTCCCGGTCAGCCCAATTTACGCGTAAACGCTTCTCTTGGCGAAGCGCTTAAATATGCTCCTAAAAAAATGGATGTTATAAATTTAGAAACAAATGAATTTGAAACGATTTCCGTTGATGATATGATTAGAGAATATGGCGATCAATGTCCGGGTCTCAATCATGTTGTTTCCATTTATGAGGGCGGAATGCTTCGGCAGCCAATGGGAATTAATTTGGATTATGAAACAAGCGATTTTGTCGTCACTTTTGAAGGACTGATATCGAACACTCGATTTATTAAAAGAATCAGAGAAATTTTAAACGTTCTTCAGGAAAGTTTAAAATCTCCAGTTGATATTGAATTTGCTTCCGACGGCAGGGATTTCTATTTACTGCAATGCCGTCCGCAAAGTTTTTCTGTTCAACATTCAGGGGATCCAATTCCGAAAGATGTTCCAAAGGAACGCATAATTTTCTCTGCGAATAAATATATTTCAAACGGAAAAGTTCCCGAATTATCGCACATCGTTTATGTTGATCCTATAAAATACGGTGAACTGCCGGATAAACAATCGCTACGACAAGTTGGCAGAGCAGTAAGTAAATTGAATAAAGTTCTTCCGAAAAGAAAATTCGTTTTAATGGGTCCCGGGCGCTGGGGTTCGAGAGGAGATATGAAACTTGGCGTTAACGTTACTTATTCCGATATAAACAATACTGCGCTGCTGATTGAAATTGCAAAGAAGAAAGGTAATTATATTCCGGACTTATCTTTTGGAACCCACTTTTTTCAGGATTTAGTTGAAGCAAATATTAGATATCTTCCATTATATCCTGATAACGAAGGAATAATTTTTAACGAAAGATTTTTCAAAGTCACAAAAAATATTCTTGCTGATCTTGCCCCGGAATTCGAAGCTCTATCGGATGTTATAAAAGTTATTGATGTTGAAGAGGCTTCTAAGGGTATGATTTTGAAGGTGTTAGTAAATGCCGATTTGGATGAAGCATTGGCAATTTTGAAATCTACTGGTGGAGATAATAATATGAACGAAACTCCGCATGAATACGCTGAAGCCCCAATTGACGATCAATGGAAGTGGCGGTTTAACATGGCGGAAAAAATTGTTCATAAAATGGATGCAGAAAAATACGGCGTTAAAGCTGTTTACATTTTTGGCAGTACAAAAAATGCAATTGCTGGTCCCGCGAGTGATATTGATCTATTGATTCACATCTCGGAGAATGAGCAGATGAAAAAGGAACTGGATATTTGGTTTTCCGGATGGAGCTGCTGTTTGAGTGAAATGAATTATTTGCGGACAGGGTATAGAACAGACGGGCTGCTTGACATTCATTATATTACCGATGAAGATATAGCCAACAAGACGAGTTATGCCATTAAGATTGGCGCGGTAACCGATGCGGCTAAGCCACTTTTTAAATTAACGACCAGTTAAATCAATATTCGTTCTGCGCTTGAAAGGTCGTTTATGTCGAATTGAATTACGGAAAGTTCCTTTCCATCATGCGCTGCATTAAAGCAAACGGTATTTTCTATTTTGTCTTTCCACGAGCCGGTAATTCGAGTAGACTCGTGAATATGCCCGTGCAATGTTAAAACCGGTTGATGTTCTTCAATAAATTTCCTTATTGCTATGCTCCCCACATGAACATCCACTTGAATGTGTTCAATCATCTTTCCATCAAGCCCCGCTCTATCGAGATTTGTTTTATACGGCGGTGAATGAAAAAGCATAATAAATTTTTCTTGAACGATTTGCTCTTTTAGCTTTTTCAAATCTGCATGAATAGTAGAATACTTAATCTCGATTGGATCAATAGGGACAGTCCTTATTCCTTCTTCAGGCGAAATTGCTCCGTGGTCGGTAAAACGCGAAACATCATATTTTTCCCAATCCTTAAATCTGAACGGAGTTGGGGGAACGTAAGAATAACCGGCAATAGCATAGCCCTCTAGCTCAATCACATTATCGCTCATATAATTGAGTAATTCACTTTTCTCCATGCTAATCATTAATTCTTCCAGCGCCTTTGGGTCATCATTCCCAAGTATTGCAAAAATCTTTGGGTAATCAACGCCTAAATCTGCATTCAGTTTTTTGAGTCCATTTGTTAGAAAAGCAAAAAAAGAATCCTCGTCAATATTGAAGGATTTTGAGAATCTAAATACCGAACTAGGAAAAATATCACCGGCAATAAATAACTGATCGGGTTTGTTAGTCCTTATTAACTCGAATAATTTGTTGCATTTATCAATGCTTCCGTGAATATCGGAGACAAGGAAAGATTGGTTCAATTCTACAATCCGCAGATTATTTTGAAAAGATTATTTTTACTACAACTAATATAATGGAACTAGAATAATATTATTTAAAACGAAAACCGATCACTATTAATTGATAACAGTATTAATCAAAATTGCACGCATCACTTAATGATCGAACAAACTCAATCGCATTTTTATACTCTAGGTTTTCCGCCAACCGTTTTACCACAGAGCTTCCCACAATTACTCCATCGCAATATGGTTTGAAATTTATAATATCCTCGGGAGTTGAAATGCCGAATCCGATAAGCATTTTATTTTTTGTGACCAAGCCGTAAGTCCTTTTCAAATTATCCAGAGTTTCATTAGTGAATTTATTCCGAACGCCAGTGGTTCCGGCAACGCTTACACAGTAAACAAATCCCGAACTCATTTGATCAATTTTAATTATTCTCTTGTCTGAGGATGTTGGAGTTGTCAGTAAAATTTTATCAATCTCTTCATGGGAATTATAAAATTCAGCATGCTCTTCTAATGGAATGTCGGGAATAATTAAACCGTTAATTCCTGAAGTAATGGATGTATTGATAAAATTATCGAGTCCAAATCTCAATACCGGATTTGCAGCGCTCATTAGAAGAATTGGGACATCAGCTTTAGCGCGAATTTCTTTTGTGAGCTCAAACATTATTGCCGGCGAAATATTGTTCTCAATTGCTTTCAAATACGAAGATTGTATAACGAGTCCATCTGCAAGACTATCTGCAAAGGGGAGACCAATTTCCAAAATGTCGGCGCCAACTTCAACAAACGAACAAGCTAAATTTACAAATGTTTTTGGATCGGGATATCCGGCGGTCAAAAAAATCGTAAGAACTTTTCTTCCTAGCTTGTTTTTCTCTTCAATATAATTTTTAATTGATGTCATCAATTTCCCCGCCGATTTTTTCAATAATTGTATTCAAGTCTTTATCGCCTCTTCCGCTGATATTTACGACAACGATTTCATCATTTGCTGTCCTCGGCATTAAGTCGTTTAAGTATGCGACTGCATGAGCGGTTTCCAGAGCTGGGAGAATTCCTTCCAATTTCGATAATCTAACGGTCGCTTCGAGCGCTTCCTTATCGGTAATTGAATAATACTCGGCTCTTTCAAAATCTTTTAAATAGCTGTGCTCGGGACCAACGCCTGGATAATCCAATCCAGCAGATATCGAATGAACTTCGGAAATCAATCCGTGTTCGTCCTGCAGTAAATATGTTTTCATTCCTTGAAAAATGCCCACCGAACCTTTCGATAATGTTGCGCAGTGCTTATCGGTATCTAAGCCAAATCCGGCGGCTTCTATCCCGATGAGTTTTACATTCATGTCGTTGATAAATTCGTTGAAAATTCCTATTGCGTTAGAACCTCCGCCTACGCATGCAACAATATAATTGGGAAGTTTTTGCTCGAATGAAAGAATTTGGGATTTTGTTTCTATTCCAATTATTGATTGAAAATCCCTCACTATCATTGGATATGGATGAGGTCCAACCACAGAACCAATTATATAATGCGTGTCGTTAACGTTTGACACCCAATCCCTGATTGCCTCGTTGGTTGCATCTTTCAGCGTCTTGCTTCCTGAATTAACCGGGATAACTTCTGCCCCCAGCATTTTCATTCGGAAGGCGTTAAGTTTTTGTCTTTCAACATCAACCGCGCCCATATAAATAATACATTTCAATCCATACTTTGCACAAACTGTGGCAACTGCTACTCCGTGCTGACCAGCGCCGGTTTCTGCAATAATTCTTTTTTTACCAAGCTTTTTTGCGAGGAGAATTTGACCCAGAGCGTTATTTAATTTATGCGCTCCGGTGTGGCACAGGTCTTCGCGCTTTAAGTAAATTTTACCTTTCCCGTAAAATTGAGTTAGTCTGTCTGCATACGTAAGGGGTGTGGGTCTACCATTGTAATGAGATTGAAGATAATTCAATTCAGCTAGAAACTCATTTTCATTTTTTGATTCATCATAAGTTGTTTCTAATTCGGTCAGCGCCGTCATTAAAGTTTCGGGAACAAATTTACCGCCGTAAATCCCGAACTTACCCTTTGCGTTAGGCTGTTTATAATTATTCGTCTGACTCATAAGCTAAAAGTCCTATCAACTATTGGCGCAAGCTGTTTTATCTTGTTTAACATTTGTTTAAAATTTTGTGGAGTCAAAGATTGATATCCATCTGAGAGAGCATTCTCGGGATTTGAATGCACTTCAACAATAAGACCATCAGCGCCCGCTGCAATTGAAGCAAGACACATTGCAGGAACTTTGTCCCAAATTCCGATTCCATGCGATGGATCAACAAGAATGGGAAGGTGAGAATGTTTTTTAATTACCGGCACAGCGTTCAAATCAAGCGTGTTTCGCGTTGAAGTTTCGAATGTTCTAATCCCGCGTTCGCACAAAATTACATTGTAATTATTTTGAGCGAGAATATATTCGGCGCTTAATAAAAGATCTTCAACAGTTGCGGACATACCACGCTTCAACAAAATAGGTTTCATTGTTTTACCCGCTTCTTCAAGCAGATTAAAATTCATCATATTTCTCGCGCCGATTTGGATGATATCTGCAATAGAAGCAATCTCATCAAGGTATGATGTGCTGATTAACTCGGTTACTATTTTAATTCCGAACTCGGCTTTAACTTCAGCTAAATACTCAACCCCTTTCTCCTTTAATCCCTGGAATGAATATGGACTGCTTCTCGGTTTATATGCGCCTGCCCGCATAAATTTAATTCCCATATCTTTCAATTGTCCGGCGATTTCAAAAATTTGCTCTCTGCTTTCAACAGAACAGGGTCCGGCAATAATTGTTAATTCTCTACCGCCAATTTTAGCATTGTCGAATTCGATTACGGTGTCTTCATTTTTCATTTGCCGGCTTACGAGCTTGTACTTTTTTGTAACCCGCACAACTTCTTGAACTGAAGACATCAAATGGAATTCATCTTCATTTAAGTTAGAAGTTGGTCCGGTTATTCCAATTGCAAGTTTGGATGAACCCGGAATTTCGTGCGGGGTGCAGCCATGAAGTATAATTTTCGATTTTAAATTTTCAATATCCTTGCGCGGCGCATCCAGTTCTAATAATATCAGCATATAATCTCCTTAAGGGGATTAAACTCGTTAAAAAAATCTATCAATTTACGGTGGTCTTTAACGCCTGGTTCGGATTCAACGGAAGACGATAGATCAACTGCTGCGGGTTTAATCGTCTCAAATATTTTTTTTATGTTATTGATCGACACGCCGCCGGATAAAATTATTTTCGATTTCATGCGCTCCGGAATTATTTCCCAGTCAAAACTCAATCCGGTTCCACCGAATTCATCATGGGAGAACGAATCTATTAGTATTGAACAGTTCGCATAATTTTCAGTTAGTTGAAAATCCTCAACCCGCGATATTCTAAAGCTCTTAATAACAGGAAGATCAATTTTAGAGATATAATCAGGTGGTTCATTTCCATGTAACTGAATTCCATTCAGTCCAATATCTTTAGCTATAAAATTAATCTCATCCGGTTCAGCGTCAACAAATACTCCAATCTTCATTAAAAAAAAGGGAAGCTCGATAATTATATTTTTAGCAACTTCAGGCTGGATATATCTTTTACTCTTTGGATAAAAAACAAATCCAACTGCATCTGCTCCAAGCCGGGCACAGAGCTGCGCATCTTCTAATTTTGTTATTCCGCAGATTTTAACTTTCACGAGCGCACCAATTTTTCATTTCTTTTATAGCCTCATCCAAATTATTCTTTCTCATAAAATATTCTCCAACAAGAATTCCGCTGATTTTTGAGCGCCTCAAAAGATCAACATCATCTTTACTGTTAATACCTGATTCGGATACAAAAATTACATCGGTATCAATACGCTCTATAATTTGAAACGTTGTTTCAAGACTCACCGAAAAGTCATTAAGATTTCTATTGTTAATTCCAATCAGTTTACTCAAAGAGAAGTCAATTTTGTGAATTTGATCTTGAGAATGTAACTCCAAAAGCACTTCCAAATCATTTTCAAACGCAGCGTGAGTCAACTCAGCAATTTGATTCGA
>JAHJTX010000408.1 GCA_018829545.1 Bacteroidota bacterium
ATGAGATTATAAAAAAACTAAAACTAGAAGAAAATATAATTCATGCGTGGGAAAATAGAATTGGTGAATTTTGCAGTAATGATCCCTATATCAGCCAACAATGGGGGTTAACTAAAATTCAAGCTCAGCAGGCATGGAATATTAATTCCGGCACTTCTAATGTAATTTTGGGAATTATTGATTCGGGGATAGACCTGGGTAATCCTCAAGCTGGTTCACCAAATCCGCATCCGGATTTAGTTGATAATCTATGGAATGAAAATTCTAAGTGGGGGATTAATATTCTTGACTTAAGCGAAAAACCATATGATATTATTGGGCACGGTACCCATGTTGCTGGAATTGCCGGGGCAGTAACAAATAACAATATTGGCATTGCCGGAGTTGCAGGGGGTGGGTTCAACAATAATAATGGTACTACAATCCTAATGGTTAAAACCGATGTTACGGAATATAATATTAGCCAAGCCATAGAAGCAGCAGTTGTTGAGGGAGCAAAAATATTGAATATGAGTTTCGTTTTCTATATAAAAGTAAGGGCTGCTGAGGATAGCAGCGCACCATTAAGTGGTGATTTTCCACTTCTTCGAGCCGCTATTGATTATGCTCTATTGAATGACGTTGTTCTGGTTGCCGCTATTGGAAATGAAAGTTACGATTTAGACCCAAATCCTGTAAAATATTTTAAAGCTTATCCTGCTTTATATAATGAAGTAATCAGTGTCGCAGCTCTGAATCCAGCTGACATCAAAACTACTTATTCAAATTATGCTTCTTGGTGCGATATAAGTTCTCCTGGAGGTCAAAATGTAGTAAACAATATGATTTTATCTACATACCCTTTTTATCTTGATGCAGTCGTTCCTTATGGATATACCGAAAAGAATGGAACCTCGAGGGCAGCCCCTTTTGTTTCTGGTACGGCAGCTCTAATACGCTCTTATGCACCGAATGCCAATTGGGAAATGGTGCGTGCCATTTTAAAACAGACAACTGATAATATTGATTCTGTTAATGCTGGTTATCCTTGGGCTAGTGATATTGGGACGGGAAGATTGAACGCGTATAAAGCGCTATCACTTATTCAAAACATTCCTCAAAGACCAACAGGAATAAGTCTCAGTGTTAATAATAATCATCCAAGTATAAGCTGGGCGCAAAATACTGAAGCCGATATTAAAGGTTACAATGTGCATGTTAAATATGAGTTCAGAAATGGAACTAATCCTAAGTTTTGGATTTACAGTCATTACGATTATTTTACTACTTCAACTAATTTTACCGATAATGATTGGTTTGTGGCTGGAACAGACAAAGCATATTACTATGTGCAAGCTATTGATATAATTAATAATTACTCGCCAAATAGTACCACAGTATCAACATTTGGCGGCTTAGGAAAAGAAAATTATGAACCACTCTCATCGATTAAAGCCGACAATGTTGGGATTCATCCTAATCCTTTTAACAACCAGGCAACTATAATAGTTAATCTTGCTGAAAATGGGCATATCCAATTAAATGTATATAATATTCAAGGGCAGCTTATTCACAAAATAGAAAAAAATAATTGTGCATCTGGGGTACCGCATACACTTAAATGGAATGGGACAAATCTTCATGGTGAAGCAGTTCCTTCTGGTATCTACCTAATCAAGAGTATGAATCAACCGGCTTTGAAACCAATAAAAACTATTCTACTTAAATAAGGCTCATAAATGCGAAACTATAATTTTATATTCGGGCGGTATCCCTTTTGGATGATATTTTGTATCCAGATTTTCTTTCAACAAAACTTTTTTGCTGATGAGCCGGATACGCTTTGGACTAAGCATTTTCATAATATTGGTATTGAGCTTTTCTATTCCGTGAAAGAAACTGCTGATAGTGGACTTATATGCGCTGGTATGAGTAAACCATTTACTAGTCCTTTATTTCATGAAGATATATGGTTAATTAAATTTGACAGGTTTGGAGATACAATTTGGACTAGAACCTTTGGTATTCCCGAAGCTGTTGAACTTGTTTATGATGTTATTGAAATGAAAGGTTACAATAATGATTTGCTTATGGTGGGGAATTATACTGAAGTAAGTACAAATCAAGATGGAGATGTTTTAATTATGCGTCTTAGTTCAGAGGGTTTATTACGATGGACAAAGAAACTTGATTTTGCATCCCATAATGATAATGCATTTTCTGTATTTCAAACCTTTGATAATGCATTTATTTTAACAGCATATGGAAGTTATTTTATACCTCCTAAAAGTGACCGTAATATTTGGTTAGTAAAATTTAACTCGCGCGGTGATGTTCTTTGGTCAAAAGATTATGATTTGGGATATGGACTTTGGGAGCAGCCGAATAAAATAATACAAACCGCCGATAGTGGTTTTGTAATTGTGGGTATTATTTCTTTTGGACCGGTTGGACCTCGTGACGATTTGTTCATAATTAAGACTGATAAACATGGTAATCTCCTGTGGAAAAAGATTTACGGTGGCTCTGGCTTTGATAGCGCAGAAGACGTTATCCAACTAGAAGATAATGGATTCATTATTGCCGGCTCATATGGCAATGCAGGTGAAAATGTTAAACTTTGGCTTTTAAGAACAGATCCAAATGGTGATACACTCTGGACCAAAAAACATGGCGGAGACCAACCATCCTGGGCTAAGTCCGTTGTGCGAACTTTTGACAATGGTTTTTTAATTGCTGGTGATACTGAAAAGGAATACGAGAATGGTTTCCTTGAAGCATGGATATTACGTGTAGATTCCTCAGGTATCGAATTATGGTCAAAAACACTTGGGAATTCATCCTCAGATGAAGCAAATTCTGTTCAACAAACTTATGATGGTGGATATATAATAGCAGGACTGTACACAGATCCAACCCCAGAGACATGGATGGATGGTTATTTAATTCGTCTTGCCCCAGAAACCATTACAACTGTTAAAGAAAATGTGAATACTGATCCTAAGTCCTTTCAATTATCCCAAAACTACCCTAACCCATTCAATCCGAAAACAGTTATAAAGTTTCAAGTTCCAAGTTCCAAGTTCATCAAGCTGGAAGTTTATGATATCCTCGGCAGAGAAGTTCAAACTCTTGTTGATGCGCCAATGTCTGCGGGTGAACATGAGGTAATATTTAACGGCAGCGGGTTACCCAGCGGCGTTTACATATACACACTAAAAGTAAATGAATTCTCTCAAAGCCGTAAGATGTTGCTTTTGAAGTAATTTATTACTTCGAAAGTAATCTCGCATTCTTTTTAGCGGGGCTGTTAATCAAATAATTTGATGCAGTAATTAAACCTCGAAGGTTTTAAAAACCTTCGAGGTTTGTCTAAACACGAAATGCTATTAACCAGATTTCGGAATTTATAATATTCGTCATCGCGATCCCGATGCGTGCCACTATTTTTTCAGGAGTAATCCAGAGAAGCGATCTCAAAAAGAAGCTCTTCAGCCAACACACTCTCCGAACAATTAATTTAATTTAGGTACCCATTTTTTCTCTTGCTTTTTAATTTAATTCTCATATATTTGTATCAACTAAATTTTATAAGAGGATACAATGATTAAGTTAAATATCTTGCCCCCTCCCCCCCGAAGAAATAATAACTTCTCTCTCAATCATTTGTATCCCTTGCCAATTAATAAACAAGCTCCAATTAGATTTTTACCCTGTCGGTTTTAAATAAACTTCCTCAACAGTAAGAGACACGATCAAAGAACTTAACTGTTCTTTAAAAAGTGAGGCAAATAATATTTCTACAAAATTATTAATTTATTTGATAGAGGATAATATGCATCGTTTAATTCTTATATTAATCTTATTTGGTTTTGTTATTCAAACAAATAGCCAACTTAAATCAAAATATGTTCAAGGCGAGCTTCTAATTAAAGTGGAATCGCCATTTAATAAAATAACTAAAAAGGAAGGTAAAGTTTTCACCGACAAAGAATGGTTCAATAAGCATTCTGAGAAATTTGAGTTTATTGAGATTGACCCAGTATTTAAAAATCAAGATTGGGATATGAGCAAATACTATAAAATTAAATTTCCCGCAAAATATACTTTGGATGAGATTATAAAAAAACTAAAACTAGAAGAAAATATAATTCATGCGTGGGAAAATAGAATTGGTGAATTTTGCAGTAATGATCCCTATATCAGCCAACAATGGGGGTTAACTAAAATTCAAGCTCAGCAAGCATGGAACATTAATTCAGGAACTTCTAATGTAATTTTAGGAATTGTTGATTCTGGTATTGATTTGGGAGATCCATTGTTAAGTCCAAGTCCGCATCCAGATCTCGTAGGTAATTTATGGAATGAAAATAATTTATGGGGCATTGATATTGAAGATGAAAATAGAGCCCCCTATGATATTACTGGACATGGTACCCATGTTG
>JAHJTX010000234.1 GCA_018829545.1 Bacteroidota bacterium
AATCCGCACGCTCGTAAACGGAGAACACAAGCCCGGAAATTACACAGTTGAATTCAATGCGGATGGATTATCATCGGGAGTTTACTTTTACACTTTGAAAGCAGGCGAATTCGCAGAAACAAAGAAAATGATTTTACTACGATAAAGATCAAAAAACAGCAAGAGCTAAATTATGGTGAATCTATTATTGATTGCGCCGGAATTACTAAATAAAAAATTCCATCTCGAGCGGCTTGTTAAACTATTGCATCTGGATATCTCCAAAACAAAGGCGGTAGTTTTTCTACTGATCTGTTATTTCTTCAATATAGTCGCCATGTTGTTTCTTCTATCGATTTGCTTTTATATCGGTTACAGACTTTTCCACCTTCAAAAATATGGGTGGGCATTAGCATTTGCTTTTTTATTAATTCCTCTAGTAGTGAATATAATCAATAGAGACGCCGGCTTAATAGCCAAATACCTATTAACAATGATGCCTATTGCTATTTTCATTTTTATTTGTAATATCTTGCGTCCAGTCGCGAACAATTGGCTGATAGAAAACGACGCTCGAATTAATCGCATTGAGGAAAAAGAATTAGAATTGGATAAAAAGAAATTCGAGGATCCGCTTCTATGGTTAAATCACAAATAACTATTTAGCAGCGGAAAGAGTTGGAGACACAATATACGTATTTTGGTTCGCTGGGTTTTTCTTATTCAATCGGGTCGTTTTATAACAATTTCGTAAATCCGAGATTCGGCGATTAATTATTGAGCAAAAGGGATTATTAATTTTTTAAGTCTTTCAAAATTAATTGAATTTGGATAAAACTCACCAAACCATCTTCTACACCTGTTTGCATTAAGCGGGAGGCCTAATACGGGGACACCGGATTTCATACATTTTCGCATCCCGCTCTCAAGTTCGGGGATGCAAGCAATTCCTAAAACACCGAGAGATTTATTCCTTGATTGGGGGTCTTTAAATAATTTCTTCAAATCGGCACTCATCCAGATGTACGGCTTTATATTGTTTTTAAGCAAAAGTTTACTGATCTCATTTATGAAACAATCTTTAGAGCAACTTTTACACAAATAGTCAAAATCATCAGGTTGCGACTTGCACTCTCTTGTTAAATCTCTCAAACAATGTGGCAGAAGAGCAATTTTATTTTCACATTTATTAAACTCTTTCTTGTGCAGTCGGTTTACTAATTCAATTTTAAGCATAGAGAGATAATATTGCTCCTCTGTTGCACTAAGACTCTTATCCCAAATTCTATTAAATATCGATAAATCCTTAAGATGTTTCTGTACGCCAGATATATAAATTGCAAGTTGAGATTTTATATCCAGATAAAATCTTTCGATAGAGGAACCAGATTCATTATTAAAGTTTAGATTTCTCAGAAATCTTTTGTTGGTGCTTGCTTTGTCAATCTCAGATATCAGACTTAGCAAATTCGGCTCTGTTTTTATGACGCTCTCCGTCAAATCAGAAATCAAATCGTAGTAAGCATCGGTATTGTCAGATATGCCGAACAGCGAATACGTTTTCCCTTTGACTGGAATTTCCTTAAGCATGTCGTTATTCACAGAAGAATTACTATTTAATTAATTTTTATTTACAACAACCAGCTTCCCCTTTCCGCCGCCTTGTTCTAACTGCATGTGGGCATCGGCTAACTTTTCGAGAGGAAAAACTTTGTCTATATGAATTTTTATTTTGCCTTGAATTACGAGCTCGGCAATCTCACTTAAATTGTTAGCAGAGTAATTTGCGTTTGCCATCAACGCTCTTTTGCTGCCGAATAGTTTTGTTTTAAGCGATTGAAATAAAATTCCCGGCGTCGGCAAAGTTGAAAACATTACACCGTTTTCTTCTAAAGAATTTATCACATCTTGAAAAGCAAGCTTGCCATAAGCATCAAATACAAAGTTGTACTTCATTCCATTTTTAAGAAAATTCTCATGAGTGTAATCAACAACTTTATCTGCGCCGAGTGATTTAGCAAAATCGATATTCTTTGCGCTGCAAACGGCTGTAACTTCTGCGCCGAAAATTATTGCAATCTGCAAAGCAAAAATACCAACTCCGCCGCTCGCCCCGTTTACAAGTACTTTGTCGCCCGATTGAATATTTGTATTTCTCAAATTGTGATAAGCGGTTGTTCCTGCAACGGGTATACATGCGGCTTCTTCAAAAGAAAGGTCTTCGGGTTTAACTGAAAGGTTCTTTTCCGGGACAGCGGCGAATTCAGCATTTCCGCCATTGCGTCCAAACACAACGCTAGCCGCGCCAAAAACCGCATCGCCGACTTTAAATTTTGCAACTTCACGACCGGTCTCCACCACCACTCCGGAAATATCGGTTCCAAGAATTTTGGGGAATTTATTGCCCGATAAAAATTTTGCCATGCCGCTTCGGATTTTAAAATCAACCGGATTAACCGAGCTTGCGTAAACTTCAATTAAAACTTCGTTTTTTGCGGGTTTGGATATGGGCAACTCCCCTATTTTGAATTGCTCAACACCGCCGTAATTAAGTATGTAAACAGCTTTCATAAAAGTTCTCCTGTACAATAAATTCTCGATGCTATATTAAAAATATCCGTCATCACTCCAAAAGAAAATTTAATTTTTCTCATTGTGGTTTTTAAAGTTTATTTACCCTAATTTTCCTCAACTAAAAACAATTTGAAGCCATGTTCAATATGTTTGTTAGAAGAGTTTTCACATATCGAAACAATAACCCTCAACAAATCAAAAGGAGCCGTATGTTTAAAAAAGCACTACTTTATATTAGTGTGCTGCTGCTATTCACCGTAAGTGCAAATGCGCAGGGATTAACAACAGCATTCGTTAATGGCATAGTCTCGGATACCGAAGGAAATTCTCTTCCGGGCGCAAATATCATTGCCGTACACATTCCAACCGGAACTCAGTACGGAGCATCATCAAGAGAGAGCGGACTCTACAATCTCTCGAACTTAAGGGTCGGGGGACCTTATAGTGTAACTGTTTCTTTCGTCGGTTACGACAAATCGGCGCAGGAGAATCTTTATCTAAAATTGGGTGAAAAATTGCGTTTAGACTTCACCCTAAAAAGCCAATCTGTTGAATTAGAGTCAATCATAGTTTCAGCCAAAGCTGACGATGTATTGAACAGCAATAGAACCGGCGCCGCTACATTTATTAGACCGGAAGAAATTAAAGCTCTTCCATCTATTAAACGAAGCACTAGAGACATCACTCGTCTCGATCCGCGCAGTGACGGCAATTTCAGTTTCGGCGGTAAAAACTGGTTGTTCAATAATATTTCTGTTGATGGATCGTATTTCAATAATCCTTTTGGTTTGGACGATCCCGCTCCGGGCGGACAGGCAAATGCCGAACCGATTCCTTTTGATGCAGTTGAACAGGTTCAGGTATCAATTGCGCCGTTCGATGTCCGCGAAGGTGGATTTACGGGAGCCGGAATTAATACAGTTACAAAAAGCGGTACAAATGCTTATAAAGGATCAATTTACAGTTTCGTACGAAACGAATCTTTATTGGGAAACAAAGTAAGCGGTCAAAAAGTAGTCGCTAATCCGGACTTGTCGTTTAACCAATCCGGGTTTTCTGTAAGCGGACCAATTATTCCAAACACGTTATTCTTCTTCCTTAACGCCGAAATTGAAAGAAGAGAAGATCCGGGCTCAAACTTTATTGCAGACCGTGATGGAATTATTACTTTCGGTGAATCGAGGGTGGACGCTGCTACGATGGATCTAATTCGCCAAAGAATGATTGATGTTTACGGATACGATCCCGGTCCGTACGAAGGCTACATTCACGAAACAAGTAATGAAAAACTACTTTTAAAATTAGACTGGAATATCAACGAGAAAAACAATTTAACATTCCGTTATAATTATCTTGACGCAAGAAGAGATTTAGGACCGCATCCATTCGTGCTAAGTGTCGGCGGAACGGGACGCGGACCAAACTCAAGCAGTCTTCCATTTAAAAATTCGGGATATACAATTAATAATCAGCTAAACTCTTTTGCTCTTGAATTGAACAGCCGATACCCAAATTTTGCAAATAAGTTTTTTGCAAGCTACAATCAATTCAGAGATTTCCGCGAACCATTCAGTTCGGATTTCCCAACAATTGAAATTGGTGAGAATGGCGTAACTTACACAACAGTGGGTCAAGAACCGTTTTCAATTCACAATATCCTCGATCAGGATGTTTGGCAGTTTACAAATAATTTCAGCTACTACTACAAGAGCCACGTTTTTACCGTTGGTTCTACTTTTGAGTATTATAAATTCTTTAACTCGTTCAACATTTTTCGTCATGGATTATTTATGCTTGATGCTTCATGGGCCGAATTCTTAGGAGGGACGACTTTTTCTTCTTTAGCAGATTTCTTTGCGCGCACTGATCCAAACGATCCGGCAAACAAGTATGATTTTAGAAGTAAGATCGGCACCGGTCCGTACAAGGGCGAATATATTGAAGTAGCGCAGCTTTCTTTCTACGCTCAGGACGAATACTTGCACTCCGATAAACTGAGCTTTACTTTCGGATTAAGAGTTGACGTGCCGATGTATATTACCGAACCTGTGGATAATCCTTTCTCGAGAGGGTTAAATCTAATTGACGAAAATGACAATCCCGAAACCATCGATCAAAGCAAACTTCCACCCGCTATTCCACTGTTCTCGCCAAGAGTTGGTTTCAATTGGGACGTAACGGGCGATAGATCAACACAGGTACGCGGCGGTACTGGAATATTTACCGGAAGAATTCCTTTTGTTTGGTACGGCAATAATATTTCCAATCCCGGAGCTAACCCAAAACTTTATCCGGCTGCAGGAGTTGAACAAATTGAAACTCAAGACAACTCTATTCTTCAGCAATCTTATGATCTGAACGCAATGGTTGATGATTTCAAATGGCCTCAAGTCTGGACTACGAATTTGGCTGTCGATCAAAAACTCCCTTGGGATATGCTAGGAACAGTTGAATTTCTTTACGGAAAAGATTTGAATTCAATTTATGTGCGTAACGGAGATTTGGTTAAACCGGCTAAATATCTCGCTGACGGAAGACCTTATTTCGGCGGCGCTGGAAATAATGAGCTAAATGCCGCATACCCAGGCGAAGGCGCAGGCGCTTACATTATTGACAATAGCGATGAAGGCTACAATTACAGCTTAACCACACAATTGCGCAAACAATTTGATTTTGGTTTGAATACAACGGTTTCATACACCTTTACAGAAGCGAAAAGTTTGCTTAAATCAACCGAAATTGCAAGCGTTCTTTGGGCGGAAAATCCTATTCAAGGCGATCCTAACAAACCTGTGCTAAGCAATTCCGAGTTCGGGCACCGCCATAGATTTATTGCCGGCGCAACCTACAAACACACTTGGGATGATATGTTTGCAACAACTTTCGGCGTTTTCATGGAAGCTGCTGAAGGCAACAGATTCGCAGGCGCAGGCGGAAACAGATATTCATTCACTTATTCCGGCGATGTTAATGGCGACGGCATGGGCGGTAACGACTTGATTTACATTCCAAACAACTCCAGTGAAATTAATTTTCAGGATTATGTTGATGGTTCAGGCGCAACCGTAACAGCGGCTCAGCAATGGACGGCATTCGATGCTTTCATGAGACAGGACGATTACTTGAGCGAAAACCGCGGAAAAATTGCGGAACGATTTGGCGCTGTAAATCCATGGTATACAAATATCGATTTAAGAATTCTTCAGGACATCTCATTATTAATGGGAGGAAGAAGACATACTTTCCAGCTAAGTCTTGATATTCTTAATTTCGCAAACATGGTCAGCTCAGATTTCGGCGTAAGAGAAGTTGCTAGTTCTGCTGCTACAACCCCGCTTGAACTAGTTGGCTGGGATGCAGGCGGAGAACCGATATTCAATTTTGATACTACATTGAAAGAAACTTACACTGATGATCCGGGATTATTCTCGAGATGGCAGATGCAGGTAGGTCTTAAATATTTCTTTGAATAATTTTTAAAACTTCTAAAAGCTTCCGGACGGATTTATCCGTCCGGGGGAATTATTATCTTCCTCGCAATTTCAAAATGAATTTCCCTTTGACTGAGAAAATGTAGTTTCAAAACGGATTCCTATTTTTTTGACCTCAAAAGAAACGTGACTATGGAAAAGTATACATCTACAGAAATATTGGATATTCATCAAAAGCATCGAGAGTTGCTGCGAAAATATCGAGTTAAAAAAATTGGATTATTTGGATCATTTTCGAGAAATGAATCAACAGTTGGCAGCGACATTGATTTTGTTGTAGATTTTGAAGAGAAATCATTCGATAATTTTATGGATCTTTCATTTGCGCTTGAGGAAATATTCAGACGAGAGGTGGACTTGCTAACCGACAATACGATAAGCCATTATATCTATCCCTCTGTTAAAAATGAAATTCAGTGGTATGAAGCATAATTCCATTTACCTAACCCGGATAAACCGGAAAAACCAAGTAACAAAAAACAAATAACAAAACTTGTCCCGATTATTTTGTCGGGATAAATCACAATTCTCAATTTCCAATCACCAATCCCCCCTAGTGGTTTGAACATTGTTATTTGCTA
>JAHJTX010000024.1 GCA_018829545.1 Bacteroidota bacterium
AGAACAGGTAGCGATTGATCATTTTTTAATTGAACTTGATGGAACGCCTAACAAATCTGTACTCGGAGCTAACGCAATTTTAGGTGTATCACTAGCCTGTGCCAAAGCTGCTGCAGAAACATTAGGGCTTCCTCTTTATCGATATATTGGCGGAACAAACGCAAAAGTTTTACCGGTTCCAATGATGAATATTATTAATGGGGGGAAACATGCTGATAACACAGTAGATTTTCAAGAGTTTATGGTTATTCCCCACGGAGCTTCATCTTTCGCAGATGCGCTAAGAATGGGCACAGAAACATTTCACGCTCTAAAATCAGTTCTTAAATCCAAAGGATACGATACGTCAGTCGGTGATGAAGGCGGATTTGCGCCCAATCTAAAATCAAACGACGAAGCTATTGAAGTTGTGCTAGAAGCCATTGTTAAAGCCGGATACAAACCTGGCAGCGAAATATCCATCGCACTTGATCCCGCTGCAAGCGAATTCTTTATGAAAGAAAAAAATGCATATCACTTTTTCAAATCTGCACCGAACGTGGCGATCCCGATTGAAAAAATGGTTGACTTCTGGGCAAATTGGGTTTCACAGTATCCAATCATTTCCTTGGAAGACGGACTCGCTGAGGATGACTGGGATGGCTGGAAACTAATCACAGAAAAACTTGGTAATAAAATTCAGTTAGTTGGCGATGATTTATTCGTAACTAATACCGAAAGATTAGCGATGGGAATCGAAAAAGGAGTTGCAAATTCTATTCTTATTAAAGTAAATCAAATTGGTACTTTAACCGAAACATTGAATGCGATAGAGATGGCTAAAACTGCAGGTTACACAAACGTAATTAGCCACAGATCTGGAGAAACAGAAGACACTACAATTGCTGATATCGCAGTAGCTACAAATGCAGGTCAAATTAAAACCGGTTCGGCAAGCAGAACGGATAGAATTGCAAAGTACAATCAATTGTTAAGAATCGAAGAAGAACTCGATACAACTGCAATCTTTCCAGGAATAGCCGCGATTAACTGCAATGCATAAGTCTGAGGGGAAATACTATTAAAGTATACTTTGCGCCTGCTTTTGCGGGCGTTTTTTATTTTTAATCGATAAAAAGAAATTTTCAAAGAGAAATTTATACTAATACTATTCGGTTAGAACATTCAAAATACTCAGGTTAAAATTTGAGCTTGGTTGGTAAGCTGCAATTCTATCTTTTAATCTATCTTCCAGCCAATCAAGATTGATCTCATTAGCAATTGCAGTTTGATTTATATATTCCAATTCTTCAGGGTCCAAATCGCTATCAGAAAGAGCAAAGTTAATGCTGTCTATTAAAAAGCTTTTTGCGATTTCAACATCAGAAAATTTTGGAGCGTCGGGAAGAATAAAATCGTTTTCAAGAATCTCATCGATTGCAGTTTTGCAGAATTTTTCCTCAAAACCTAAAACCTTCCCCACGGACATCATTAACGATCGTTCTTCTGTGTCAATTTTGTTGTCCTTGCTAATTAATAAAAGAAGACCTCTAAAATAATTGCTTCGGTCAATTGTGGTCATACTCATTCCCAGTAAACTGAATCAAAAGTGCAGTTATAAATCTACCCTAAAACTCCACATAAAAGATACCAAGTTTTCAGTTAAGATGTTGTGTCCGAAATCGTAATCATTATTCTATGAAGAGACAAAGGCACACTTGATAATCAAATAATTTCATTTTAAATAAATGTTTTGCTAAATTATGCTATAATAATTTTCACATTTTGCCTGTTAAACTGTTGCAAATTTAAAACAAAAGTTAGAAAAAATTGACTCATTATGATTCCAAATCTCAATATAAGACTCGGTCTTAAAACAAAAGATTACTTTTTAGAGCAAAATTAAAGAATTTGTATGGCATATTAGTTGAATCTTTTAAATAAAAAAATACGGTATGAAGAATGGAACTTATTGACATCATATATAATGCACTACTGTACATCACAGTTCTTTTTCTTGCAGTTCTTGTAATTTCGTATTTACTTTCAAGGCAAAATAGACGAGTATTCGTTCAAAACAAGGTTACTCAAATGCCATACAGGGCTCCGCAAAGGGAGCAAAGAAAGTACCGTTATAATTATGTGAATGCAGAAAAATATGCCCCACCTCTGAACAGTAAAAGAGATGAATTTTCGTCTTTAAAAAATGCGGAGGCTTACAGCTACGCAAGGCGTGAAAAGATAAATAAACAGACAAAATATCCAAGTAGCTCCGATAGAGACCGCTCTGAAAGGAGTTCTGATAAGTACGGAAGCTCTTCGGAAAAATATTATAGGAGTTCTGAACAAGATAGAACTAACCGCAATAGCAGATTTCAGGTTATGACAATCCTTGCTCCTGTACAAGAACGATCAAGAGAATTTGTATTTGAACCACAGGCAGTAAAATTTTACAGTATGGATTATTCAAAATCGTACTAACAATTTTTTAAATCCCAAACTAAGAATGAACTTACGGTACCCCATACCGAAGGTTCATTTTTTTTTATATAAAGGGGTGGATTTATTGAAAAATTTTTCTATTATTCGTTCATCTTTAATTTATTGGAGTGGCAATATGCACGAAAAAAATGGAGAACCTCAAAACCTAACAGAATCACAACTACAAAATTCGCAAGAAGATCTTTGGCGTGTATTCCGCATAATGGCAGAGTTTGTTGAAGGCTTCGAAAAAATGGCTCAAATTAAACCAAGCGTTGCAGTTTTTGGCTCCGCTAGAACTGCTCCAAATGACAAATATTATAAACTAGCGGTTGATGTTGCAAAAGAAGTTGTAAAAAAGGGTTACGGAATTATTACAGGCGGCGGTCCCGGAATAATGGAAGCTGCCAACAAAGGTGCAAAAGAAAGCGGGGGCAGTTCAATGGGCGTAAACATTGAACTTCCTCATGAGCAAAATTCAAATCCTTTTATCGACTACGATAAGCTGCTAACTTTTAGATATTTTTTCATTCGGAAAGTAATGTTTTTTAAATATGCTCAAGGTTATATTCTTCTTCCAGGTGGTTTTGGTACGATTGACGAATGCTTTGAAGTTCTTACTCTTATTCAAACCGGAAAGACAACAAGATTTCCGGTAGTATTAATGGGAGTAGAATATTGGTCTACGCTAATCGATTGGGTTAAGAAAAATCAGCTCGTAAATAAGTACATTGATGAAAACGATGTGAATTTATTTTCGTTAACGGATGACCCGAAAGAAGCAGCACAAATAATTGCAGATTTTCATAAAGGTAAAAAACACACGCCAAATTTTTAGTAATAAAGACGGAGCGCGCCCCGTCTTTTCAATTATGACTTCATCCTTTTACCATGCTCTTCGTGAATGAAAAGCCAGCTTACAACTTTTCCAATTTCAATTTTGCCAAAATTGTTCCAATATCGTTTCGTTCTTACGTGCATCGAACTTGTATCGTCTTCGGGAATTGCCTCGGCTTCTTCAATAATTCCTTTCAATCTCACTTTCCATCTATCAATATTCTTAAGACGAAGATCAACCCAACCGTCTTTTGCCCATAAATCGAGATTTTCTTTTGTGATGTCCAACTCGTTTTCACCGCGGTAAGGAGGAATTTTCATCATGTCGCCGCGTAATAATGTTTTACCGTCCGGAAGTAAAATCGGAATTCCGATTGAAATAATCTCGCTTCTTAAAACATCGTTTGCCCTTAGGTAATCCACAACTTGTGTCTGAAGCGTTTTAGTATCTGCGTCAATAATTTCTCTCATGGTTCCGCCGGCATTTTTAATGAGATTAATTTCATGCAGTAATTTGGATAGCCTCGGCGGTCCCAATAATTCAAACGCCACGCTGTCTTTGCCGTATTTTTCTTCTAACTCCACAAGTTTCTCAACCGCAGAATGCTGTAAATATCCGGCGCGGTAACTTGGTTGAAGAGTTGCATTGTCGAGAGCATTAATAATATCGTGACCTGTATTGCCGGCTTTAATTTCAAAGATTGCATCCTCCGCAATTTCTTCGGGCGTAACGTACTCCATCTGACCCTGCGCGGTAATTGTCTCGAATTCACCTCGGGAAAAAGTGCCGTTTTCACCTGTATCGATAAATACAGATTTTAGATTTTCTCCGGTCTTTGCAAACGGTTGATCTAATTTGAGTTTTAGTTTTCCATTTAATGTCATCCCGCTGTCCATTGGCACATCAATTAGTTCAATCGGTTTTCCGCCTTTCATTATTTCACCGAATGTAATTTTTTTCCAGGCAATAGCTGCGGTTGGTTTTATTTCTTTTGTAATAGCTCCTTCGGGCGTTCTTCCCATTAAGAATAGTAAAAGTGTATGAGCGCCTGCAATTGAAGATTTGCTTAAAAGTACGCGGGAAGGTTTTTCTTCACTGTGAGTATAGGGAATGTTCAAGCCCATACCGCCTGTTCCGCTTGTTCCAATCTTAACATAAATTTCAGTTCCGGCTTCACTCATAGATGCGTATAAAATTTGAATGTGCCTAATTAATTGCGGAATATATTGAGTGCAGATAAGTTTTTCGGTTTCTTCAATTAGGGTTTCTACCGTTGGATTGCTGCTGATTGTTTTTTTAATTGTTCTGTACGTTGCGTATAAATCTTGATATGCAATTCCGGTTGCAGAATTAATGCTATCAAGAATTATATCCGGTTTATGTTCCATCAGCAGTTTGTAAATCGACGAACTATGAAGGATTTCCTCACTGAGTTCATCCATAGTATCGGACATAATTATTCCACGCGTAGTTTTATCTGCCAATAAATCTAAACGATTAGCATCCTTAAATTCGTGGCGCACAAAAATATTTCCCCACCATGGAACAAAATAATCTTCCGGTAGATGCGGGAATTCAGCTTTCAAACGAGCAACATAATCTTCGGCTTCTTCCTTACGTAAAGACGTCACAATAATATTCTTAGGTTTTTCGATGAGCAATTTTCTTGTAATTGAATTGCCAACTAATCCCCATGCTCCAAGAACCAAAACGGTTTTGTTTTTAATATCCATAAAATCCTCTTTATAAATTATATTAACGAATAGTCAAAATTAACCTTTACAGTTTAGGCAGGCAAGCAAATACGTTTCGAAAAATATTATCGTTAGAAAATTGATTAACAGACACCGCTTCTTTATGTTTAGAAAGTAGTTAAAAAAAATTATGAATACCTGATATATGAAAATTTGCGACATACTAAATAAAAATTCAATTCTAACAGACTTCGTTGGAAAGAATAAAGAAGAAGTAATTAATGAATTGATTGACTCTCTGAAGGGCGATCCAAGAATTAGTGATATTGAACAAGTGAGGACGGCTGTTCTCGAACGAGAAAAGATTATGTCTACCGGAGTTGGAAAAGGATTCGCCATTCCCCACGGAAAAACTAATGGAATTAATTCAATGATTGCTGCTTTTGGCGTATTGAAAACTCCGATTGCTTACGAAGCGCTTGACGGTGAACCTGTAAACATTATTTTCCTTTTAGTCGGATTAGAAAAAGCAGTTGGTCCGCACATTAAAATGCTTAGTAGAATCTCACGCATTATGAATAAATCAGAATTCAGAGATCAGTTGGCTGCGGCACAAAATTCTGAAGAAATATATAGTTTATTTCATGAAGAGGAAAAAAACTTTCTCGAAATTAATTGAGCTTATGAGTTAGATGATAAAAGCGATTACCGGAACAAAAGATACCCTGCCTTCGGATATACGAAAATGGCATCACCTTGAAGAGTTAGTTAGAAATGTAATGGCTTCTTTTAATTACCGCGAAATTCGTACTCCTATCCTTGAGGAAACTGCTTTGTTCTCAAGAGGAATCGGAGAATCAACTGATATTGTAAGCAAGGAAATGTATACATTCATTGATAGAAGCGAAACCAGCGTTACGCTTAAGCCCGAAATGACTGCTTCTGTTGTTCGCGCAATGCTTGAGCATTCTCTCGATAAACAGCAGCCTCTTAATAAATTATATTACATTTCTCCAATGTTCAGGCAAGAAAGACCTCAAGCAGGCAGGTTTCGTCAGTTTCATCAATTTGGAGCGGAAGCTTTGGGCGGAACTAATCCTTCCCTTGACGCCGAAATGATAATCGTTGCGTATGATATTCTGAAGAATCTTGGACTCAACAATATCACAGTAAAAATAAATTCACTGGGAGTTCCTTCTTCAAGAGAGAAATACAAGCACATTCTTAAAATATATCTTAACGATAAAAAAACGCAGCTTTCCGAAGAGAGCAGAAAAAGACTCGACACAAATATTCTAAGAATTTTTGACAGCAAAGAAGCCAACGATATAAATATTATGGAGGATGCGCCTCTGCTAATTGAGCATCTTGATAATGAGAGTCTTGAACAGTTTGATATGGTAAAACAGATTCTGCTCGCTGTCAAAATTCCGTTTGAAGTTGATGCCCGCCTGGTTAGAGGACTCGATTATTACACTCACACCACATTCGAAATTCTTAGTAGCAGCGTTGGTTCGCAAAGCGCGTTATGCGGAGGCGGAAGATACGATTTGCTCGCAGAACAGATCGGCGGAAGAGATATACCGGGAGTTGGATTTGCGGCTGGAATTGAAAGGATTCTTTTAGCGTGTGAAAACGAAAATTCGTTTTGTCTACCTGATGATTTCATTGATTTGTACATAATAAGAGTTGATAAAGAACTTGTGGCAAAGACAAATGAATTGGCGCTTTTATTCAGAAGAAAAAATTTGAACGTTGAGATTGACTATTTGAACCGCAGCGTTAAAGCGCAAATGAGAGAAGCGAATAAACTTGGCGCCAAAAGGGTAATATTCTTGGGCGGGGAAGAGTATTCCGCTGGTAAAGTAGTTCTGAAAGATATGAAGGAAGGTAACCAGCAGATATTTGATTTGAATAATATAGACGAAATTATTAATAATCTGTAGGCAATTAATGCCGTTAAAAAATCCCACAGCAATTCCTAAAATTCCTAAAACAAGAAAGAAGAAGGCGAATGCTGCAATTAAAGCTATCCCGTCTCTTAAACCGGACAAGCTGGAATATGTCTGCAATGCATCTTTCAAATTTGATGATTCTTCCCAATCAGTCGTTCCAACTATAACT
>JAHJTX010000025.1 GCA_018829545.1 Bacteroidota bacterium
CACTGGTTTTATTATTGTCCTTATCAGAATAATCATAGCATGAGATAGTCTTAATCTTATTCTTAATCATACTCTTACTCATGTTCTTTAAAAAATTGATTGATGAAAAAAGAGTCTGATTTGTAATCAGATTAGGATTATGATTAAGAGTAAGAATATGATGTTGACAATGCCAATGATCATGACTAGGATTAGAAAATAATTACACTTGTTTTATTATTGTCCTTATCAGAATAATCTTAGCATGACAATCTTACTTGTCCTCTTAATCACACTCATCAACTTAACCCGCACTTTTAGTGCACTTTTTCGGTAGTGAAAAAAAAAGTATGCTACCGATATTATACCTTGACAAATACTAAGCGTAGTAGTATTTTCAATCCGTAATTAGAAAGCGTAGATTAAAAACAGCAAACGCAATATTGTTCTTTGATTTGATGCTTGACATAAACTTGTTATTGTATTATTTTGGTTGTGCCTTACATCGCGAATAAAAAATATTGATAACTAATCGGTAAATCAGACGATTGACAAACAGAAAAAGTTTCATTATAATTAAATCACTAACAACTAACAACATTTCTTCACTAATTGGGAGTAACAATATGTTTAAAAAACTCTTTACCATTTCTATATTGTTGGCATTACTTGCCACAATGATTTATGCTCAGGATGGAAGATACATTCTTCGTCCGAACGGAGAGAAAATTCAGCTTAATAGCGATTTAGATCTTCGTGATGCTATTAAAGTCTCTAAGTTTAAAAACTTTGATGGCGTGGTAGCTAAAAATAATTTCCTTGATATTAAGTTTAATTATGCCGGTACTCTGGATACATTAGCTTATAGTGATCAAGGTACGTTCGATACACCTTTTCTTTTTTACGGTCAAGATATATTGATGGAATATTTTGAAGCTCCTGCTGACATGAAAATTAAGGCTGCTGGTTTTTCTTTTGAGGGTGATGTTGAAGGAGTTACCGTTGGCGTTCGTTTGGTTAAATTAAATATGACATTTGCCGAATTGCAAGCTTTCGGAACGAAATACGTCGGAAATTATCCTGATCCGGATGATGGTCAGGGTGGAATCGACTTCTTTGGGGAAGAAACTGATAGCGCCTGGGTCGACAAAACTGGTGGCAGTTTCGTAACTCCTCCTTGGGGGCATGACGATTATGACCTCTGGAGTGACGGTACGTATGCATGGCCTGTTGATCCTGTTGAAGCCGCTTCTGCAGGAAATTTTCAATGGTTAGAAATGACGAGTTTAGGTTTCGAACCAGAAGTAAAACAAGGCGATGTAATTGGCGTAGTTCTAATTAATAATAGTACTGAAGGTACGGCGGCTGATTTCACAATTTGGGCTTCTGCAGATAGAGGAGTTCGAGGTTGGAAATACTATGAAAACGGAAGATTATCACTTGCCGATGGTGGATGGTGGATAAGAACCTATACATGGGATATGGCTCTTGCTGTTGATTTAACTGGTGATAGAGCTCCTGTTATTAGTACGCTCACAAAAATCTCAACATCAGAAAAAACCGGTCCATTTACTGTTGAAGCAACAATTATTGATGATAATCCAGGTGGCGGTGCTTTTGGTGTAGAAGTTGCTAATTTACAGTATAGCATTGATAAAAAAGCTACCTGGACGGATGTTGCTATGACTGCTACCGGTGATGTTTACAGTGCAGAAATTCCTGCGCAGTCTGGTGGAACTACAGTTTATTATAAGGTATATGCAGAAGATGTCGCTGGTTTCTCTTCCGTACGCGAAGGTGGAAGCTTCTATGTTTTCGTACCTGCATCTGAAAACTTAGTTATTTTTAATGGATTTTCGGCAGTTTCTGGTTATCCACAATCATACTATTTCGGTATTGACGCAGGTGGTGGTGCATTCCAAGTTTGGTCACGTGACGTATGGGCTTATGGTGCTTTTCCTGCCAGTATTATTAGTAATTATAAAAATATTGTTGAAATTACAATAAATAATTCTGGACCTAGTGACAACAATCTGGAGGCAATTACAGCATGGCTTGCCGGCGATGCTACTAGAAATTATATGCTTATTGGTGATGAGTTCTTGGGTGTTCATTCTGGATGGACTGATTCTACATATTCTGCCGGTTCTTTCCAATATGATGTACTTGGTATAGCATCTGATCATAACGATATTAATTATGATGGATCAGCTGCATCTGTTGCTGCTGCTTCAATCGTTATGCCGGTTCAAGGCACCCTACTTGGCGGTAAGTTGTTCGATCTATATACCGAAAATGCCGCTGCATCCGCTGGGGATGACACAATGTTCTATGATCCTAGATATGAACTCGGATCAGCTGGAGCTAACTTCCTTGATGGAGTGGATTTAGTTGATGGTGAAGTAGATATTAAAGGCATTGGCTTAGATGGAAATGAATATAATATCGGGTACCATAGAACTCTTACTGCTGGAAATAAAGTAGTGTTTTTAGCTTACGATGCAATATCACTAAACTCTTCGCCATATTATTGGTACGGATTTAGTAGAACAGCGCCTCAGGTTCTTGCACTAGAATGGTTCGGAATAAGCGGAATTGTCACAGGTGTTTCGGATGACAATTTATCACCTGATCAATTTTATTTAGCACAAAACTATCCAAACCCATTTAACCCTGCAACAAAGATTTCTTTCTCAATTGCAGAAAGAAGCAATGTTACATTAAAGGTTATCAACCTCTTGGGACAGGAAGTTGCAACAGTATTCAACGGTGTTAAATTTGCTGGTGTTCATGAAGTTAGCTTTAACGCTTCAAACTTAGCTTCCGGTGTATATTTCTATACATTATCTGCCGGTGATTTTGTTAGCACAAAGAAAATGATGCTTATTAAGTAAATCATTTTTCCAATTTGATGTTGGCGGATTCCTGAAAAATGGAATCTGCCGGCATTTTTTTAACCTATAAAGAGATTGAATTAACTCATTTGGGCATATGCTGTTCAAATACTTAAGAAATTTCGGTCTTAATTATCAAAAAAAATGGAGTAGATATGAAAAAGTTAATCACTTTTTCAATTTTTGTCTTCCTCTTGGCTTTTCTTTCCGGTACTATGTTTGCTCAGGTTGGTACCGGTAAACTCGCTGGAAAGATAGTAGACGCGGAGACAGGAGAGCCGTTAATTGGAGCCAATGTGGTTATTATGAATACATCGCTTGGCGCAGCGGCTGACCTTGATGGTGAATATTTTATACTTAACATTACTCCTGGAACCTACGATATTCAATTAAGCTTCGTTGGTTACGGAAGTAAACTAATTAAAGACATTCGTGTTGTTGCCGGTATTACGTATGAGCTTAACTCTGCCCTTTCCCCGGGTATTGCGATGGAGGAGATAGTCGTAACGGACAAAAAGTTTTTTGAGGAGAAATCCACAAATACTGTAAAAGTTATTGACTCTGAAGAAATTTTGAAGCTGCCGATTAAAGGTATTACCAAAATTGCAGCGTTAGAATCCGGTGTTGTAATGAACGAAGGTTCGGGCGGCGCTGAAGGCAATGCAACAATAAACGTTCGCGGCGGTAGAGGATCAGAAGTTCTCTACATCGTGGATGGTATTCCTCAGAACGATATTTTTACCGGCACTAACTCTTCACAGGTTAGTGACGCTGCTATTGATCAGCTTTCTTTCCAAATAGGCGGTTACGAAGCAAAATACGGTCAAGCTCAGTCCGGTATCATTAATATAACAACAAAATCCGGTTCGCCTACATATAGCATCTATGCGGACGTTGTTTCATCTGAATTTACAGATGTTTACGGATATAACGAATATACCACTACTTTAAGCGGTCCTATTGTGCCTGGTAATGGACAACATACATTCTTTGTTTCTGCTGAAAGAGGCTGGTTCAAAGATGCAGACCCAAGAGCCATAGGTCTTAACTTTGAATCAATAGGAAAGAAAAGTGATATTAAACCGGATAATGAAGCCGGTATATGGCGTGTTGCCGGTAGAACAAAACATAATGTCGGCACTTTTAACTTGAGCTTTGGCGCAAACGTTAATTTACGCGATTACAGAGGCTACGTACATTCATACGCAAAAAATAATTCCATGCACAATACATGGAACGAAGATATGAATGCTACTTTCAGCGGTAAAGTATCTCAAAACATCGGCTCCAATTCCTTCTGGAATATAAACGTCGGTTACAGATTATTTACAACCGAAAGCGGTGACGGCGTTTGGAAAGACAACCTTTTTGCATATGGTGATGAGGCAGAAAACCTAAAAAGAGGATGGATTCTTCCTAACGGCAACGGTTCAAGAATATCGTTCGACGAATATGGAATTTTCGCTCTGGAAGGTCGTCAATGGAATGCCTATTCAAAAGGCGAAACTGCTACAATGAACTTAGACCTGGATTTTACTTCCCAGATCGATAATCATTTAGTGGAAATAGGCGGCGGTTTCTACTATAACTCAATAAGCCAATACAGCATTGCGCCTATTAACTTAGCCGCTAACTCTATTAGAATTCTTCCCACAGAGGAAAGATTCAAAAGACTTAGACCTACATATTACGGTTACGACGTTATGGGTAATAAAGCCGACGGCGAAGGCATGAGCGCTGTAAAGCATCCTGTAATTACTTATGGCTATGTTCAGGATAGATTTGAGCTTGATGATATAGTTTTAAACGTAGGCGTTCGTTTTGATTACTATGATCCGGCTACAGATATAATCAAAGATCCTTTACTGCCTTACGCAGCAGGCGATCCAAACAATTTTGACGAAGCGGATTTTATTAAAAAAGAAGCCGAGTTTAATATTTCTCCTAGAATCGGTATCGGCTTCCCTGTTACGGAAACAACTGTTTTTCACGCTCAATTCGGTAAATTCATTCAACCTCCAACTCTGAATCAAGTTTATACCGGTCTTGAAGATATGAACGACATTCAAAGAGACGACGGTTTAACAATGAACAACGGTGGCGTAGAAAGTGAAATTACAACTCAATACGAAGTCGGTTTCCGTCAAGTATTAGGCGATATAGCAGCTTTAAATATTACTGCTTTTTACAAAAATACCGAAGGATTGGTAAACCTTTCCAACGTATTATTCCAAAGATCAGACGGCGGTGAAACATTGCGTTATTTCACTCCTACAAATCAAGATTTTGGTACTGTTAAAGGACTAGCCCTTTCCTTAGACGTTACGAGAATAAGCTATTTTAACCTTAGTGTTGATTATACTTTTGCATTAGCAGAAGGAACCGGTTCTAGTACAAGTTCCTCGTTTGTTGCCACATTTAGAAATGATGCCGGCGAAGTTCCAAAAGTTATTGCTCCGCTCGATTTTGATCAGCGTCATACAGGCGTAGCAAATTTGGATTTCTTTATACCGAAAGGAGAATTAGGCGTATTTGAATTAGTTTCAGCAAATTTATTATTCTCATTTAACAGCGGTCGCCCGTATACTCCGCTTTACAAACAAGATCTCTTGAGTGGTAACACTAATTATGGCGACACAAAAGGATATGTTAATTCAGCCTATGGTCCTGGAACTTTTAGAGTTGACGTAAAACTCCAAAAAACAGTTGATTTAGGAAATCTTTCATTAACGCCATATCTATGGATCGAAAACTTATTTGATACTGTAAACGAGATTGACGTTTATAGGTCAACCGGCAGCGCTTACACAACCGCTTATCTTGATACTGATGAAGCTAAAGTTCTTGTAAAAGCAAACGGACAAGGATGGGCTCAAGATTATGAAGCGTTAGAAAGAGATCCATTTAATTTTGGCGTTTCAAGACAAATAAGATTAGGATTAAAAGTCAATTTTGGAAACATTAGTCTCTAATCGTTGAGTACTCGAAATAACAATGGGATTTATAACTATGAAAAATAAAATATCGGGCTTGGCGAAAATTGCTGTTCTGCTCTTTATTACATCGGCATTTATTTTTAGCAGTGCTTTTGCAGAAGAGACGAAAAGCGGTAAAAAAGCCCCTCAAACAAAAAGCTACAATCTCGGAAAAGTCAGCGGCGAAGGCGGCAAATACGGCGATTCCTACCGTATGTTTATGAATAATATTGATTTGCCCATAAACAGAAAAGGTGTAATTGCCGACGTTGAAATTCTAAATGACGCTGGTATTTTAGCTGCCGGCGGCGCATTTGAAGGGAATACATTTTTATATTCCGCAGGTTTTTTGCTCGGCGGACTTGATACGGCAGGCAGTATTTGGGCTAATGGAGTTGCATCTGCTTCCAGAATCGAAGACTATATACCTGGTACGTGGGCAGGCGGACAAAACGACCCGCGCGCAGTTATATATGTTCTTAAAAAAAGTGACGGACCATTCCATACAAGCTGGGATGATTGGAAAGACGCTGTTGATCTCGGCGCCGAGTTTTATGACGGAGACGGAGACGGCTTATATAATCCGGTAGATAAAAACGACAATGGCGAATGGGATGTCGATGAAGACAGACCTGACTTAATTGGTGACGAAACCGTTTGGTGCGTTTACCACGATGGTCTTGAATCTGCTTTAAGAAGATTCAGCAATGTGATTCCTCTGGGTATTGAAATCCGTCAAACAGTGTTTGGTTTTGCCTCAAAAGGTTCATTAGGAAATATTCTTTTTGTTAGATACAAGCTGTTAAACACGGGTAAAGTTGCGGACGTTCTCGATTCGGTTTACTTCAGCGTTTGGGCTGATCCTGATGTTGGCGATTATGAAAACGATTTAGTGGGCAGCGATGTAAATCTAGATGCCGGTTTCGTTTACGATAAAGGCGTAGATAAAGTTTATAAAAATTCTCCTTGTTTCTTAATTGACTTCTTCCAGGGACCTATAGCTTATGTGCCTGGAGAAACTTTCGTTGACGTTGATCTTGACGGTATTTATACAGACGGTGTTGACACTCCTCTCGATACGGCTTACGAAGTTAAAGGTCAAGTGCGCGGCGTGTTTGAATATCCAGGCGGTAGAAATCAAGGATTATCTTCATTCATGCACTATATTCAATCCCACCCCACACTCGGCGATCCGAACACCGAAGTAGAAGCATATAATTATCTAAGAGCTTTGCAAAAAGAAGGCCAAATTGTTGACCCTTGTACATGGGCTCTTGGTGAAGTGCGCGGCGGCGTTGATTGTAATCAAGTTGATCCGTTTTTCTGGTATTCAGGCGATCCGGTAGCTGATGTAGGCTGGATATGCATCATTGAGATAGACCAGAGACAGATGTCGAACACCGGTCCTTTCCAATTAAAGAAAGGTGAACCGATTGAAGTAGTAGCCGCTTACGTTGTTGGACGAGCAAGCACCTCTTTGGCTTCCGTAAACGAAGCAAAAAAAATAGACGGTTTTGCTCAGTTTATTTATGACGGCAACTTTAATACTGCTCCGCCTCCTCCTGTTGTTACGCCGATAATTAAAACGGACGAGTCATCAATTGAACTTATTTGGGAAACGGCAAATTCGTTAGCTTTTAATGATGTTGCTTACGACGAAACCGGTAACCTTGTATGGGACGTAAGATTCGAAGGCTTTGAAGTGTTAATGTACAACAGCGCTACAACTGCCGAAAAAGAAAACGGACTGGAAAACATTAAAAAAATTGCAGTTTATGATGTTGCCAACGGTATCGGTAATATAATAGTTGAAGACGGCGGAACTGGTGAAAGAAAAACTCTTTACCCAAAAGGTGAACAGTTAGACCCGGTAATTTACGGCGATCCATTAACCGGAAGAATAAGATTAGTTATTACCCAGGATCCGTTTACAAATACTCCGCTTATTCAGGGTAAATCTTATTCAATCGCAATTTCTTCGTATGCAATTAACCATGCGGTTATCGAAAAGTTGAATCCTAATTTAGAAACTGACGATAAATATTTAATACCTGGTACTGCGTTTATCAGCACAACTGCCACAATACCAAAAATATTCGGAGGCGCTGATGGAATTGTCCCAGGCGAAAATCTCCTTGCCCCTTACAGAAGCGGTGTTGCTCTTGCGCACACAGGACCTTCGAAAGCGTTAGCCAATTACTCAGTTTTTGATAGAACAAAGGTAAAAGAAGATAATTACGAACTATCGTTCATTAAAGACAGTTTGGCTGCAAAGTATAACATAATGTGGAAAGTCACTAACAAAACTACAAACCAAGTTGTTCTCGACAGCATCTCTGTTTTTAATCAAACAACTCCATATTATCTCGCTGACGGGGTAATGCTCAACGTTGAGTGGATTGCTCCAAAACTAGAAAATGCAGTTATCGGAGCAGATTGGATTAAAGCTCAGAATAGTGCCACCGGACCCTTGTATTTAGGCACCGACGTTGATTCGGCTCAGTATGCTTCTTTCGTTGGAACTAAACAGTCTAGTGTAATTAAAGCTGATAGAAGAAGACAAGTTGAGTTAAGATTCGATCAAATCAGTAAAGCTTACAGATACGTTAGAGCAGCTACTTCAACTAGATTCTTGTATCCTGATCCAAATAGCGGATTAGAAGGATTTGTTGATGTTCCTTTCCAAGCTTGGGTTAAAGATTCTCAATACGGAGAAGAGTATCAGCTTGCTGTTGGTTTCATTGAAAATGCATTAAAAATGACTCCTGACGGAAAATGGAATCCTTATGATTCTTTGTTTGAATCTAATGAGTATATCATAATCTTCGATTCTCCTTATGATCAGACAGGAAGTAATTTCGTTTATACTGGTACTTTTACCGGTTCCGGTACATCCAAATTTGCTGACATCGGTAATGGATATAAAATTAATAAAAACGATCCTAATTTTACCGTAACTCCTGAAATGGAAGCAATTGCAAAGAGCCCATGGTTCAACGCGATGTATGTAGTTGGTCTTGAAAATATAGACTCAACAGACGCATTTACCCCAACAGGAAAATACACTATTAAACCGAACTATCCGCTTACTGTTGAA
>JAHJTX010000005.1 GCA_018829545.1 Bacteroidota bacterium
AGAAGTTTACAATCTTACGACATTCATCCTTCACGCGGCGTTGCTGGGTCAGGCTTTCGCCCATTGCCCAATATTCCTCACTGCTGCCTCCCGTACGAGTCTGGACCGTGTCTCAGTTCCAGTGTGGCTGATCATCCTCTCAGACCAGCTACCGATCGTTGCCTTGGTAGGCTATTACCCTACCAACTAGCTAATCGGATACAAGCCCGTCCATAGGTGTTACCGAAGCAACTTTAACAACATCACCATGCGGTGCCGCTGCATTATTTGGTATTAGCCCCGATTTCTCGGAGTTATTCCAATCCCATGGGTAGGTTGCTTATATATTACGCACCCGTTCGCCAGTATACTCATCCCCCGAAGGAAACTTTCCCCTTGACTTGCATGTGTTAAGCACGCCGCCAGCGTTCGTCCTGAGCCAGGATCAAACTCTCCGTTGTAAATTTTTCAATTTATAAAATTGGCGTAATCAAACTTATAATTCCTCTAAAGATTTCTTTAGTCATTCACTCTGTCAAAGAACATCTGTCTAAAACGGACTCCTAATTTAAATGTTATTTTCTTTTTTGTCAAGAAGAGAATAAAATAAATAACATTTTTTACATCGTCTATCAGATTATTTGCACATATTGTTTCAGAACACAAATTTTAAATTACAGCGTAGTATTTTAAAATGCAAGAGATTTTTTAAAATAATTTTATTTTCTGCAGATGATTACTTCCGACTTAGACATTTGCGCATTTGATCTTATTATGTGAGAACTTATTAGTTATTCTTCCTAACCGAATTATTGAGGAAGTTCTTGAAGTTTTGCGTTTGTTAGACGAGTTGAAAACTATTGAATATCTTAAGCTCATCTAAATCTTGGCATCAACAATCTGTATGTTTGTTTTGTTAATAATTACCATATTATTCTTTATTTAATTTCTGTTCCGGAATCACTCTTTTATTTGAATTATCTGGGGTATTCACTTAATAACATATTGAAAAAAATAGCATTTTGAAGTGATTAAGTTTTTTGTAGAAAAAACTTAAATTTTTATACATAATGAGCGAAAGTCAAACAACGTAGAACTATTTTTTAAAGAGTGATTGATAATGAGTTTTACATGAGCCAATTTAATAAAAACCCGTTAAGCGTATGGGGCATGTGCATACCCCAGATTGAATTATTAGCAGTTTAGTATTTGGGACAAGTATTTTAGTCAATTCGGCGAAATGTTGAAATAAGTAAAATGCCTTGACAAACTTGATATCAAATTATATATTTAACCATCACTCTTTCAAAGATCATCAGATCTTTGCTTTTGTGTCGCCCAATGTTTCCCCCCAACACTGGGTTTTTTATTAACGAATTTTGGTATTAATAATGTCGAAAGTGAAAAAGAAAGTGAAACAGACTGTAAAACTGGAATCCCCATTTAATAATTATTGGGATAAAACTAATTATATCATCCTATTTGCAGGATTATTAACATTAATGGTTGGATTCTATTTGATGACTTTTGGACCTTGGGATAATCCTTTATCTCTAACTGCATCCCCGTTGGTTTTATTAGTGGCGTATATTGTACTTTTCCCATTAGCTATTTTTTATAGAAGACAAACTTCAAAAGTTGAATTGGAAAATAGCGATGATCCTAGCGAAAGTTAAAGGAAATATTGTTTCAACGCAAAAGAATAAGCACTTAATTAGCCATAAACTATTAATTGTGCAAGAAGTTGATTTTCATGGTAATTATATCGGACGGAAAGACACAATAGCTCTTGATATGATCGATTCTGGAATTGGAGATACTGTGCTCATAGCAAAAGAAGGTGATGCGGTACAGCAAATTTTAGGGCACAAAAATGCTCCGGTCAATACAATTGTCATAGCCATTGTTGACGATATTGATCTAGTAGATTCTAATAAATAACACGATAGATAGAATTGCAGATATCTGAATTTGAGAGTCTTTTAAAAATTCGTGTCCTCTTATCCGTAGAAGGAATTGGGCCTGCCAGAGCTTTGAGTTTAATTTCAAAATTTTCCTCCATCAATTCAATAGATTTTAATTCAATTAACTACCTTCAGAGAATTGGAGGAGTGAGCCGTGAGATTGCTCAAAAAATAGGCTTATCTTTTTCAAACACTGACTCAGCAAGAAAGAACCTGGAAAAGGATTTAAGGATTATTTCTGCTCTTGGGGGAACTGTAATTTCAATTTGGGATGAGATTTATCCAAAATTATTGAAGAGAATTTATTCTCCCCCTTTGATTCTCTATTGTCTCGGCGATTTATCTAAATTGAATGAAAGTGGAATAGCTGTAGTTGGAACGAGAACCCCTACCCAATACGGCAAAGATTTGACCGAAAAAATTACTATCGGTTTAGTTCAAAAAGGAATAACAATTGTCAGCGGACTTGCAAGAGGAATTGATACAATTGCACATAAATCAGCTTTAAAAAGCAATGGAATTACGATTGCAGTTACTGGAAGCGGTTTAGATAAAATTTACCCCCCGGAAAATAAATCCTTGTACAACGAAATTGCGGATGCCGGAATAATCATCACAGAATTCGTGCCGGGGACAAAACCAGATGCAATTAATTTTCCAAAAAGGAATAGAATTATTTCGGGACTCTCGCTAGGAAGTGTAATTATTGAGACAAGGAAAAATGGTGGCGCGATGCAAACTGCAGGTTACGCGCTAGAGCAAAACAGGGAAGTTTTTGCGCTGCCCGGAAGTGTGAATATCCAACAGAGTGAAGGCACAAATTATTTGATTCAAAGGGCAGAGGCAAAACTTGTTACAACGGCTGAAGATATTCTTTGTGAATTCCCGATGTTTCAACAAGAAAAAACGAGAAGTGAGAACAAATTTGTAATTCCGGAACTGAATGCTTTTGAGAGCAAAATATTGGATGTGTTGGATAACCAAGGCAAGCAGATAGATTTAATAGCTTCACTAACAGGAATAACAGTTCAAAATTGCCTGGTTCATTTATTGTCACTTGAATTTAAGGGAGTTGTTACGCAGCTACCGGGGAAAATGTTTAGAAGAAATTTTTAAGAATTGATTTTCCTCATTAATATTTTTTTTTGCCCTTCCACAATTCACGCAATCTATCTCGAATATTTTTTTCTTGTCCATTCTCACTGGGGAAATAGTATTGAGTACTATTCATCTCTTTTGGGAAGTATTCTTCTTCAATAAAATGTTTATTAAAACTATGAGGATATTTATACTCTTTACCGTAGCCAAGGTCTTTCATTAATTTTGTTGGAGCGTTACGCAAGTGAAGCGGTACATTATACAGAGGTTTATTTTTTACATCGCCAATTGCTTCATCAATCGCAAAATAAGAGGAATTACTTTTGGGTGAAGAAGCAAGATAAGTAACACACTGAGAAAGAATTATTCTAGCCTCCGGCATTCCAATTTTATGAACTGCAGAAAATGTTGCCTCTGCAAGAACGAGCGCATTCGGAGATGCATTCCCAATATCTTCTGATGCAAGCACTACCAGCCTCCGCGCAATGAATAGTGGATCTTCACCACCTTCCAGCATTCTCGCCATCCAATATAAAGCGGCATCCGGATCGCTGCCGCGAACACTTTTAATAAAAGCGGAAATTACATTGTAATGTTCTTCGCCAGATTTATCGTATAAAATATTTTTGCGCTGTATAACATTTTCAATAACTGCTTTAGTTATACGGATTTCCTTTTCGTTGATCTCATTCGTAACGGCGGATTCAAGAATATTCAATAGTCCGCGAGCATCTCCGCCGCTGACATAAAAGAGAAAGTCCCTGTCAATATCGGTTATATGCAATGACGCTAAAAACTCATCTTTTATTAATGCAAAATTTAAAATACTATTCAGATCGTCCTTTGATAATTCTTCGAGGACATAAACGCGTGCTCTCGATCTTAGAGCGGGGATTACTTCGAAGGATGGATTCTCTGTAGTAGCTCCGATTAAAATAATTTCGCCCGATTCAACTGAATTAAGAAGGGCATCTTGTTGAGCTTTGTTAAAGCGGTGAATTTCGTCAAGAAAAAGAATTGTCTTTTTATTATGATTCATATTTTTTTTAGCGCTTTCAATAACTGAACGAACATCTTTCACTCCCGATGAAACCGCGTTCAATTTGAAAAAATCGGATTTTGTCTGTTCCGAAATTATTTTTGCTAGTGTTGTTTTGCCTGTTCCAGGCGGTCCCCATAAGATGAACGAACTCAATAAATCAGACTCGATCATTTTTCTTATGGGACTTCCACTTCCAACCAAATTTTTCTGACCCTGGAATTCATCTAAAGTGGTTGGTCGTATTCGTTCAGCTAGAGGAACAATAGGTAATCTATTTGATTTGCTTTCCATTGGTTATTTTTCTTCAATCTTTAACGCACGCTCACTGGGAGATAGCATATAATATCTTTCTCTGGCAACTTTTTCAATTTTAGAATTCTCCGTCTTAAGAGAATCAATCTCTCTCTCCAAATTCCGAATTCTTTTTTCAGTACTCTCAATCTTTTCTTTTAGATCAGATACTTCGGTTCTAATTTTATAATACTTTACAAGCCCAAATTCGTTTAAGAACAAAAATAAAACTACAATAAGCATGATGATTAGTATGACGTATCTTTTAATATTTCTGTTTTGCATAAACTATTTCGTTAATGAAGCATTAATTATTTTTTCAATGAGTTCTTCAAAACTAATTCCGGCAGCTTTCGCTGTTTTGGGAAGTAAACTCGTGCTTGTTAAACCTGGAAGCGTATTCACTTCGAGGCAAAAAGTTTCCAATTTCTTACTCAATCTAAAATCTATTCTGCCATAGTGAGCGCACCCAACAGAATTGTATGCAAGCAATGCCTGGCTTTGCAGCGTTTCAAGAACGTCAGCGGGGAATTTTGCAGGGACTTCATATTCACTCATACCGTGTGTGTATTTACACTCGTAATCGTAAAATGAGTGCTTGGGTTTTATCTCTAAAACAGGCAGCGGATGCCCGTCTAAAACACCAACTGTAATTTCATATCCATCAATGAACTGTTCTGCTAACGCTGTATCGCTGTACGTCAATGCAAGCAATAAAGCTTCGTCCAATTCAGATTCATCTTTGCAGATAGTTAATCCTATCGCCGAGCCTTGATCGTTTGGCTTAATCACACAAGGATAATTAATATTCTCGCTTATTTTTTTTGCGATGCTCTTTACATCCAACAATTTTTTATGAACTACCAACCACTTTGGAGTTTGAACATCAAAGTGCTGAAGCATTACTTTTGTGAAGGATTTATTCATCGATATTGAACTTGCCAGCACACCGGAGCCGGTGTATTTTATTCCTTTTAATTCAAAGAGCGATTGAATCATGCCGTCTTCACCGTATTGACCGTGCAAGCCGTTGAACACGACATCAACATTATTGAACAAATCAGAGTTTACGGTTTTCAAATAATTTTTCGATGAAATATTTTTCACATCTTTCACAGAAAAATAATCATCATCATTTTCGAATTGCAATTCTCCCAATGCTGGATCGATCAATTTTATTTTATAGCCAAGACTGATGAGAGCGTCCCTCACAGATTTGGAGGACATTAATGACACTTCTCTTTCCGGAGAGGCGCCGCCTAAAACAAGGGCAATTGTTTTATCTTTTTTCTGCATTAATTTTTTTACCTAATATTTACTTTTGTTATCCAACTTAAGACCGTAAGTATCTTCAGCGACTTTGTACAATTCATCCAGATTACGGCGCGATAAAATAGATGGTCTGCCAAGAGTTTTGCATAGATATGTAATCTGGGCAGCATGTTCAAGTTTTTCCATATTGAAGTACGCCTCTTCAACTGATGTGCCTAATGTAACAGCGCCATGATTCATTAATAAAAACGCCCATGCATACTCTATGTGAGCTTTCAATGATTCCGGCATTTGATCGGTGGAAGGCGTAGCATATTTACAAAGCGGAATTTTACCAATGCCAAGAATCACTTCGGGCAAGATTGGCTCGTTCATTCCGATAAAGGAAGTAGCCAATGCCGTTGCGTAAATTGGGTGGCAGTGAATCACACTCTTAACTTCCGGTCTGTTATTATAAATGAATGTATGAATCTTATTTTCGGTTGATGCTTTGCCAACTCCGCTAATAATTCTTCCTGTAAGATCAATTTCCAAAAGATCTTCTTCTTCAATTTGTCCTTTGGATTTTCTTGTGGGAGTAATTAAAATTCTTTCTTCGTCAATGCGGCATGATAAGTTTCCATCATAAGCGGCAACAAATCCTTTGTCATAAACTTTATGACACGCAAGAGTTAACTCTTTTCTTAAAGACATTGCTGCTCTAACCTCTCCATGAGTACAATATTTACTAATCCATCATGTCCGGTTATTTGGGGTTGTTCATGCTTCAAAATAGATTTTTGAACAGCTCTTAATAAGTACAGTTGCTTATTTGCTCTTTTGCGAAATGCCTTGCGCACTTCGCTTTTAAGGTTTATTGAGAGTTTACCGGGAGAAAATTTATTCGCAATAATGTTATCAATACTTATACTTCCGTTGCTGCCCAAAATTTCAATTCTATTAAATGCCTTTTGAGTATTAAACGATACATTGAATGAGCCGTACCCGCCTCTTTCAAACTTAACGATAGCATTCGCAAAATCATCTACTTCGCTTTTGTAAATTACATTATCAACAATGCCGGAAATATTAACTATTTCACCACCGAAAAACCTTAGCAGATCAATCATATGAGTACCAAGATCGCGCAAAGCCCCGCCGCCGCTTTCTTTTTTATTGAACCGGTAATTATCATTTGGAACATACTTTGTATTAAAATGAGTATCAATAGAAACGATCTTGCCAATCAAATGATTATCAATTAATTCTTTGGCTTTTATAACCAACGGATGATAACGAAACACATAATTGATTGTTAAAAAAACATTATTCTGCTTACAGATTTCTATCATCTCATCTGCTTGAGCGCTACTTAGGGCTAATGGCTTTTCGCAGAGAATGTGTTTGCCTTTTTTTGCTGCTTCAATTACCTGCCAGTGGTGATTTGAATTAACGCTGGAAATGTAAAGAATATCAAAATCGGAATTCAAAAAATCAGCGAAGTTGTTGAATGATTTTTCAGCATTAAATTTTTTAGCAACCTTTGCGGCACGGTTCAAATCAGAACTATACACACTAATAAGTTTATTCTTCTTTAACATCGTAAGCGCGGGTAAAAACGTATTCTCCAAATAATTTCCGCAACCGGCAACTCCCCATTTTAATTTTTTGGAACGGACAAGGGGAAGTTTGATTTTTCGTGCTGCATTCATTTTATATTTTTAATTTATTCATTAATGTTTTTATTGGGGTTGAATTCTGCATGATATAAAAATGAATTGCCGGAACATTTTTATTCAATAAATCTTCAACCTGTCTTGCTGTCCATTCCACACCTATTTCTAAAACATGCTTCGGGTCGGCTTGTTCAACTTCAGATGCAAATTCGTTAGGAATGTCAATATAAAAATTTTTGGGGACGCTGCTCACATGGCTTTTTGAAGTAAGAATTTTAAGACCCGGAATTATGGGCACGGTAATACCTGTTTTTCTGCATTTCTCAACGTAATCAAAATAGTTTTTATTATCGAAGAACATTTGAGTTACAATATATTCTGCGCCGGCATCAACTTTTTGTTTTGTGAATTTTATATCCGTATCCAAATTCGGCGCTTCAAAATGCTTTTCGGGATAGCCGCCTACGCCGATGCAGAAATCCATTTTTTCCGCATCGAGTATAGAATCTTCTAAATATTTTCCTTTGTTCATATTCGAGATTTGCTTCACTAAATCGAGAGCATTTTGATTTATGCTCCGGCCGAATTTTATTGGTTTACGAAATCCATTATCATCGCCTCTAACAGCCAAGATGTTGTCTATTCCCAAATAATGAAGCTCAATCATGAAATCTTCGGTTTCTTCTTTTGTGAAACCTTGACAGATTACGTGTGGAACTGCATCGATGTTATACTTATTTTGAATTAATGCGCAGATGCCTAGCGTTCCCGGTCGCTTACGTTTGATTCTCATTTGATATTCACCGCTTGCCGTTTCCTCGTAAATAACCTCCGCAGCGTGGCTAGTAATATCAATGTATGGCGGATTGTACTTAACAATCTCTTCAAGTACAGACATCAGTTGTTTTATATCTCCGCCTCTTTTTGGTGGAATAATTTCAAAACTTAATACTGTATTTTTTGCTCTATCTAAATGTTCAGTTACGCGCATGTCTTCCTATAGTTTTTCGTGTTGGAAAAGTTACAATAATATTTAACAAAATTCTTTCTTATCAATTATTTGTGCGGCGAAATAGTAAAGAGGAATTTAGAATTTTTTGCTATTTCATCCTTATTTGTTGTTACTTTCAAATATTCTCCATTCAACCATTTCTGCGTCATATCATCATAATGCTCACTCATAAAATGCCCGGATTGTCCGGTAGGCAGAATAAATAAAAATTCATCCGGTTTAGCGAAATCAAAAATGTATCTCATTGAAGGACCGAGCTTATTCTCATACGGTTTTGTAAAAGAATATTCTGTGTTAAAAATTGTTGTTCCATCGCCACCGAGTTCAAATGGACCGACATTAAAAAATTTATCCAGCAACGGAGAAACACCAGAAAAAGGATGCTTAAAAGTTACTGTATGAAGTTTTTTCCATTGCCAGTCTGCAACGTTATTACCAAATTTATTTTCCAGATAACCTAGCGCATCAACTAAACTTTTTCTAACGATATCATTTTTCAATTCATGATATTCTGTGTTAACATCGTCAAACCATTTTGAGTATTCCGATTCCAATAATTGTGGAATCACACGATACGGAACATTGGCAATAAAAATATATTCGTTAAAAAGTTCCTCTCCCATTTCATCTTGAAAAATATTTTTAAGGAGATACTGATAAAACACAATATAAATTGCCGGAGTTTGACTATGCATTTCCATTTCAAAGTTCCACTCCCCTAACATTTGCAACGCTAAATCAAGGTTCTCGTCTTTTACCTCCGCATCCCTAAATGCATTCAAAATAAACGGAATAATTTTTTTAGCATAAGGGGAATTTATATCCGATTGATATTTTTGAAAATCCTCAACTGAGTGGACTTCTTTCGAATTTAATAGTTCTGTGATCCGCTCGATACGAGAAGGCGGTTCCCAGATATTTGAAATATGATGCTCAAAAGATTTAACCGTTTTATTATTAGCCGAAGCAATGTAGCCATCCGAAGGATTGAACAATTTCGGCAGTTCTGAATAAGGGACAAATCCCTTCCAATCATGTGCGCTTGTTGTTCCATCATAAACAAGTGTGGGGCTGTTGTGTTTTCGAATTGGAAGCCGCGCCGCGCAAATGTAACCGATATTGCCTTCCCAGTCGCCGTATACAAAATTTTGACCCGGCACAGTAAAATGCTCAAGCGCATTTTCGAACTGATTCCAATTCTCAGATTTATTAACAGAAATAATCCCCCTTAATTCATCGCTAAAGGTTAAAGCCGTCCAACTCATGCTCACATCAGAATTTGCTGCAATATCATTCGGGAACAAAACATTATAAGGATGAATATCGGAAACAACCGGACCCCGATGTGTTTTCCGAATTTCATAGATTACGCTTGTGGAATCCTTAACTTTTATTGTATCGCTTTTAATTTGCAGCGTATGCCATTTTGAATCGTAAAAATATTTTGTGCGCGACGAATCAAATTTTTCAACGAAAAAATCTGCGTCATCAGCCATTACATTTGTAAGAACCCATGAGATGTGATCGTTCTTTCCGATTACTACTCCAGGCACACCCGGCAGCGTAAAACCAGATACAGAATACTCAGGAGAAATTATAACTGCCGTTAGCCATTTGGCTGGAGCAGAAAACGCCAGGTGAGGATCGTTTGCAATAATGGGACTTCCTGAAGCTGAATGATTTTTATTAACTACCCAGTTATTAGAACCGAGATGTGTTCCGCCATAAACCATAAACTCGCGGAATGCTCTATCTGTGTTAATAAAATCGATCGGTAGTGATGCATATTTTTGTATTCCATCTGGGATTATTGTCGGAGCGTTTTCATCGAAGTCAGGAATAATTTCCAATAATTTTTCTTCGCCAATTTTTTGTAACAAATGAGTAAATGCGATGTCTGTCCACCAGCTAATATTAAGCTCCCACGCCATAAGTTTTGCGATTATTAAACTATGTTCGGGCTGCCAAGGATATGGGTCGTATCCAAGCAGATCAAACTCTACAGAATGTTTTCCGTTTTTTTCTTGAATGAAATGATTAACGCCATCGCAGTATGCAGATAAATAATACTTCGAAATATCGCTCAGTTTTTCATAGTTGCTTCTTACGTGCTCGTATATTCCAACAGTTCTGAACATTTTATCGAACGGAAGAGTTTTGCTGCCAAAGATTTCCGAAAGCCTTCCTTCCCCTGCCCTTCTGCTTAAATCCATTTGGAATAATCTTTCCTGCGCGTGAGCGTAACCGAGAGCAAATATTGCATCGAATTCGTTCTCAGCAATTATTTTTGGAACTGCGTTTTCATCCCTGTAAATATTAACCGCTGCCGAAATTTTGGTCGAATTAGTTTCGCCGTCGTAATCGGGTAAATACGAATTAACAACGAAATAAGATATTACGGCAAATGCCGAAATAAGAATGAAAATGGATGCTGCAATTATTAATGCCTTCTTCATAAAAGTCTAAGCCCCGTTATCCGTTTATTATTTAACAAAATTTAATTCTTATATTCAATTGTAATTTAAATATTTTTGGGAACATTAAATGCCGTCTGTAGAATTTTTATTGATCTTTCTCATCATTATCTCGATACTTTTACTATCAATACTCATTTTTAAGCGCGTTAAAACTGTTGATTCAAGCGCAATTGCGGATTCACTGAAACATATTTTTGAAGAAAAAGTTGGAGTTCTCGAAAAGCAAATTAAAGATGAATTTGAAAGGAATAGATCCGAATTTGTAAGACAATCGCGCGAGCACAGGGAGGAAATAAGTAATTCATTCAAATATTTCGGCGATCAGCTTTTTGAAAGAATGAATGATATTTCGAAAATGCAAAAAGATCAGCTCGAGAGTTTTGCCCAGCAATTGAACAAGCTTACAGAAACGAACGAGAAAAAATTCGACGATCTTCAGAAAAAAGTTTCAGACCATTTAAAAGAGATTCAAGAAAGTAATAGCAAGAAATTAGAGGAAATGCGGGTAACGGTTGATGAAAAATTGCACTCCACATTGGAGAAAAGACTTGGAGAATCTTTTAACGTCGTAAGCGCTCAGCTTAAGAGCGTTTATGAGGGATTAGGAGAAATGCAAAAACTTGCAACTGGTGTTGGTGATCTTAAACGCGTTCTCACAAACGTAAAAGCAAGAGGTACATGGGGAGAAGTTCAGTTGGAAAGATTGATTGAGCAAATATTAACTCCCGAACAATATTCTAAAAACGTAAAGACTAAAAAATCGAGCAATGCTATTGTTGAGTTCGCAATCAAATTGCCGGGAAGCCAGGATGATGAGCCAGTTTGGATTCCTATTGACGCTAAATTCCCGTTGGAAGATTATCAAAAATTAATGGACGCACAAGATAATGCGGACGCAGCTTTGATTGCAGAAAATTCAAAAGCAATTGAGAAACGTATTAAGCAGCAAGCAAAGGAAATTCAAGAAAAATATATCGATCCTCCACACACTACTGATTTCGCGATAATGTTCCTTCCAGTGGAAGGTTTGTATGCAGAAGTGCTAAGAGTACCCGGATTGTTTGATTTTATTCAAAGAGAAAATCGGGTTACAATCACCGGTCCAACAACATTTTTAGCGGTACTTAATAGTTTACAAATGGGATTCCGAACGCTGGCAATTCAGAAAAAATCTAGTGAAGTTTGGAAGATTTTGGGAGGAGTTAAAACTGAGTTTGGCAAGTTTGGAGACATGCTCGATAAGACTCAGAAAAAATTATTGGAAGCAAGTAATACAATTGATGATGCATCAAAAAGATCGCGCGCAATCGAAAGAAAGCTGAGAGATGTTCAGGAACTTCCCGCCGGAGAAAGTGAGTTGAATTTATTAAATGATGGGGATGAATGATCGATTAAAATACCAACGTCGTTCTATCCGCTTAAAAGAATGGCTCTTTTCTAAATATTGGTTGATAGGTTATTATTATTTAATAAATTTCTATTTGGGCTAAAGCCCTGAAACTTTTTTCTAATTATTTTACCCCGACATAAATGTCGGGGCAATTATTATCGATTTTTGTTAATATTTATAAATAAATAGCCCCGAGCTTTAGCTCGGGGAGACA
>JAHJTX010000235.1 GCA_018829545.1 Bacteroidota bacterium
AAATTAATAATCATTCACCTCCAAAATGTTGAAAATGGGTAGAGATGTTCGCACCAACTCTACCCAACAAGCAACAAATAAATCGGTTCATCATATATCCCTAAAAGGGATAGCCTTTTTATTTGTTGTTGTAAACTTAATTATAAATCAAATCATTTTACAACAAATTATACTATTTTGAGCAGCAACCCCGCATAAAAACTTTGCGGGATTACTTTCGAAGTAATAAATTACTTCAAAAGCAACATCTTACGGCTTTGGGTAAATTCGTTTACTTTTATTGTGTATATGTAAAAGCCGCTTGGGAGCTTGCTGCCGTTAAAGGTTACCTCATGCTCTCCGGCAGAAATTTGCGCATTTACAAGAGTTTGAACTTCTCTGCCGAGGATGTCATGGATTTGCAACTTGACAAACTTGGAACTTGGAACTTGAAACTTTATAACTGTATTCGGATTAAACGGATTAGGATAATTTTGACTCAAGTTATAATTACTTAAAACGTTAATCCATGTTTCCTTTACGTCTGTTACAACCATTCCGCCTGAATTAAAATAGGGCGAATAGCTGTTTTTGAGTTTATCGTAAACTGTTTTTTTTGCTGATCTGTCCATCGAAATTAAACCCATACTTTGATAACCGCGTGGATGCTGGTGAGAATACCAATCGAATACGCACCACCATGTAGCAGCCATCAACATTCCGTTTTGGTTATATGAGCCGTCTTGATTAAGCGGACTAAAAAATTTTAATGCTTTAAAAGTTTCATCAAAAACAATGTTTTGCGTCGATTGATAATTGCCCGATTCACCTGACCAATATCCAAATTCTGTATCAATTAAAGGTTTCCCTGGGAATGCGGCTTTAGCATTTATCAAAAATATCAGTGTTCCGGCGTAATATGTGCTTCCATGAAAAATTCCAAAATAAAGAGTCCATCCCGCAACATCAAGCGGCGTTTGAGTTGCATCAGTATAACCGGGATTATCTCCGGCAGAGGACTGTGATAATAAACGATAATCGTTGTAATTTTTTGTTATATCGTTCTTAATCACTTCGTTGTAAATCAGCCTGTTGGCGGTTTCTTTACACTCGTTCGAAGTACTCCATAAAATTATTGAAGGACGGTTATAATCTTTGAATACCATTTCCCGAAACATCTGCTCATGAATATGCCTCTGATTATTTTGGATCTGCCATGGCTCTTCAGAATCAAACCACCAGACGGGAATTTCTTCCATTACAGTTAGCCCGATTCGGTCTGCGATTAAATAAGTATAAAGATTATTGGGGTAATGTCCTGAACGCAGAAAATTAATATTTGCGTCCTTCACGGTAACTAAATCCGAATAAATTATATTTTTAGGAATCGATCTTCCATGAACTGGATGGTCTTCGTGACGAGCCGCGCCGGTTAAAAAGACAACATGATTATTCAGCAAAACTTTGTCGCCTTTAGTTTCAATAACCCTTAATCCAAATTGAGTATAATACTCATCAACTATATTATCCTGAAATTTCAGAGTGATTTTAAATATATAAAGATTCGGCGTTTTGGGTGACCATAATCGAGGGTGAGTAATTCTTAAGTCCGCTTTCCAAACTCCAATAGAATCTGCAGGCGCCAATATGTTCATTGATGAGTTGCCTGTAAATTGAGCTGCATCGCCAACCAGGTCAAACGCATATTCAGATTGAATGTTCGTAGAATCAACAACCGCTGAATAGATTTCTGCTTCGACTATAATTTCTCTATCCATTAAATTTTTATTCGAAATAATTATCTTAGCTTCAATCTCTCCTTCCAAAGAGCGAGTGACGAGATCGGCACGGACTACAGAAATTTTATTATTTACTTCAAGATATATATCGTGAATAATCCCGGTATAATTAAACCAGTCGCATTTATAAAATGGAACAATATCCTTTCGCGAACCCCATTCGGGATTATCCACTCTGATAGAAATAATATTCGATTCGCCGAATATCAGTTGATCTGTTATATCAAATGCAAAAGGAGTGTAGCCTCCCTCATGATAGCCAACATATTCTCCATTTATCCATACATCCGCGATGTAATTGATTGCGCTGCACATAAGTTTAACTTGCTTTCCGGATAATTCAGGGTCAACATTAAAAGATCGCCTGTACCAAACTCCATTTTCGTAATATTCTGGAACTGTTGGGAAAGTATACATCTCATTTTCAACTGCGGGCAAAATTTTAGTACTCCAGCCGGAATCATCAAAATCTTTTAGATATCGCCCGCCCGATTCGCTAATCAAATTAGATAACCCAGCCGAATCGCGTTTTGATAATGAGTAATTTACATTTGAGTTAAAACGATCTTTTTTCCACTCTCCTTCGAGTGAAATAATTGTACGGCTCTGTTTTTCAAAAGATGGAATCGGAATACCGTTTTGATACGGGACCATTATGCCGTTCACATTTTTCAGAGAAACAGTTGCTTCCAAAGTTGCGGTTTGCGCAGTAATTTGTATTAGCCCGATAAATTGAAACAGCGCGAAAAGCGTAATTATTCTTCTCATATATAACCTAAATTTATGAAATACTAAACATCAAGTGGCAACATCCAGCAATCCATTATTGATATCATTGATAATACAATTAATTTATAATTGCTCCGTCATCGTCAAAAGTAAATCCTTCAATACCAAATCAATATAGCACGATTCTGCTAATGAACAGAATTATTTTAAAAACATCATCTTTTGAGACTTAAATTCAGTCGGGGAACTCAGGATAGCAATATAAAGACCAGACGCACAGTTTGAAGCGTCCCAAGTTATTTGATAGATACCTTTGACTAAATATGCATCAGTCGGCGTTGCAACTTTTTGACCCAGTGAATTATAGATAATTAAATTTATATGAGACGCTTCAGAGAGGCTGAAATTAATGTTAGTTTGAGAATTAAATGGATTTGGGAAATTTTGAAGAAGTTCAAAGGAAGTAGGTGTAAATATATATTCGTCATTAACTTCAGTAGGAAGTATTGTTTTTTCATATATTCCTGCACTTAATACGCGGTGGTAAAGAAGATTATGTCCTGCGTTGTTCAAGTGAATGCCGTCTCCGGAATTAAATGCTATATTGATTGTACCGTCATCATTTGCCAACCCTGTCCAAAAATCAAGCACTGCATCTCCAAATCCAAAGATTGTTGAATCCCTCATTTCTATTTGAAGTAATCTTTGAGCATCGGAAAAATTTCTTGGCTGAGTAGTGCTAATCCAAACGGGAATTTCCGATGCATCTGCTAAATCCATAATTGTCCAGTAATTAGCGAGTTGCTCATTTATTGAAAAGCCTAAATTCACGTCGTTCGAAGGCAAATTAATAATAACAGCTTTTGGCTCGTAAGCCAAAGCCGTAGTGATATTTTTACCTGCCTTCGGAGATGGTCTCCCCGCCGGTGGCGCAAATCCAGCCGGCATTATGTCATAGGTCGAGTAACCTCCGAAAGCTAAATTTATCACTTGAACATTTGTATTTTTCTGAAAAACATTATTTCTGTACAAGTTTACCCAAGCGCTGTCCGATGGATTTGCTCCAGTTCCATAAGCAGTGGAAGAGCCTAAAATTACGATTTTTGTTTTATTCAAATCCGAAACAATTTTGAAAGTTGTATCGCTGATATCATACACAGCAGGATCATCGTGTTTGGAGATTTTCATGAGGCATAAATTAGAATTTATTTCGGGAATCTTCCAATTCGTGTAAATTCCAATGCCAGCAGCTGCAGCAGGCACAATTGTTTCTCAAGTGTTTCCTTCATCAGTTGATAGTTCAATTTTGATTATCGGCACACCCGAACTTGTCCATGCAATTCGTGGGAATGAGCCTGTCGTCCAATACTCTCCTCCATTCGGCGAAAAAAGATTTAAATTTGGAGGATTCCACATAATCCATGCCGCTGAATCGTTACCGCTTTCTATCTCATGCAATTTGATAGAATTCAGATTCTGAGAGTAAACTAAAAAATTAGAAAAAAGTAGTGCGGCGAACAAAACTATTAAAAAATCCTTCTTTTCCATATCGGTTAGCATAATTTTTTTTTAATGAATGATTGACTTTTATTGCTGCTAAATTGACTATTGCAACTTTATAAAAAAATAAATTACTCGATTAGTATCATTTTCTTAACTTCGCTGAAAGATGCGACTTTCAATTGATAGAAATAAACGCCGCTTGGAAGTTTACCGCCTATAGATAGAGAATTAAATTCAACTTCGTATGTACCAGGTTGTTTTTGATCGTTTACCAAAGTTGTTACTTCTTTTCCGAGTATGTCATATACTTTCAAAACTACCAATTTTGAGTTTTGAATTTTGGAATTTATTTGTGAATTGATTTTTTGTATTTGGTATTTTATCCTTGTTGTTGGATTAAAAGGGTTGGGATAATTTTGATAAAGCCTAAACTCATTTGGAACGATCTCCGCTTGTGTTTCGACCGAGGTTGGGAGATCATAAACATAAAGACCATTTTTTGTCCCTGCATACAAGCGGTTATTTATTGGATCAATTGTTAAATTATCATAATTGCCACTACTACCAAAATTCAAATCGAGGCTGTCCGAACCGCTCATTAATGTCCACAAATCCCCTTTGCTTGTAGTTTGATAGACCCCCTGTGTGGTTGACATGTATAAAATGGAAGAATGTCTTGGGTCAATTGTAGCTGTATTGTATATAGAATAATTCTCGAATCCATTATTTATTCTTGCCCAATTCTGGCCGCCATCTAAACTACGGGTTTTCTTTGCGTATATGATATCGTTGTTATTCCAATCAACTATTATTTTTGAAACCGACCAAAGCATTTCAGAAAGATAAAACCAGTTTTCACCCCGGTTATAAGTTGCCCAGAATGAAACGCTGCTCAACTGGTTATCAGCGGCAACATACATTCTCATACTATCAATCGGGTCAAATGCAAACATTAGTTCAGAACCGTGGCTCGAGCCGGGGAACCAGCCTAGTTCTTTCCAGCTTTCTCCTCCATCTGTCGTGATTAGCAACGTTTCCCATAGGGACCATTTTAATATACAGCTTATCACATCTTTATTATGTGGTGAAATGTATATATTTTTTACTCTGTTTCTTTCCGACCAGGGTTCCGCTTCGGGGAATATATACTCCCAGTTTTTACCTCCATTCCTGCTTTTTAACCCCCGGCCGTTAAATGTGTTTGCATATATAGTTAAACTGTTATTTGGGTCAACTCTCAATAAATTTAACCATCCACCAATTAATCCGCTTGTATCTGCTACCTGTATCCATTCGTCTCCACCGTTATAACTATAATAAACCTTTCTTGTAATGTAATCGAGTACCCCAACCCAGATAGTATCACCCTTAGCATATACATGTTCAATAGTCAAGTTTTCTAAACCTAAAAGCTGCCAATCATTCTGCGCCGGAATTACAGACTGAAACAGTAAAGTAAAAGAAATTAATAAGTAAAATTTATATTTAGTCATTTCAGGTTCCTTCATATATTTTGTGATTTATCATTTTAAAAACAACATTTTCTTTGTATCAACAAACGAGCCAACACTGCTTACAGAAGAGTAAACCACTAATCTGTAATAATAAACTCCACTGGATAAACCTTTTGAGTTAAAGTTATATTTATAAAAACCAGATTCTTGTTCTTCGTTTATAATTGTTTTCACTGCTCTACCTAGTTGGTCATATACTATCAGCTCAACAAAACCGGCAGATGGTAATTGATAACTAATAACTGTACCTGGATTAAAAGGATTAGGATAATTTTGATAAAGAACAAACTTATTTGGTAGATTTTCTTTTTCCGCTTCTACTGATGTGAGTAAATCATATTTATATAGCCCTTGACTTGTGCCAACATATAATTTTTTAGTTGTTGAATCTATAAATAAATGTTCAGGATAGTCCCCTGATGAAAAACTACTTAAGTCTAAGCTTTCTGAACCCTGCATCAAAATCCATTGTTCACCGAAGTCTGTTATTCTATAAATACCTGCATTCGTAGATGCATATAGAACTGATGAATTATTTGGATCAATTATACTTCTATACATTGCGTTTAAGCCTGGCTTTCCATCAAAGGGATATGTCCAGTTGTAGCCCCCATCTTCTGAACGCATTGGGTATTCAAATAGATATATCCTTTTATTATTATTCCAATCAACTATGATCCATTTTGTTGACAGATTGCTCGAAAGTGCAGACCAAGTTTCCCCAAAATCATAACTTGCAAAAAATATAGAATTAAGATAATTATCATCAGC
>JAHJTX010000236.1 GCA_018829545.1 Bacteroidota bacterium
CTGATGATTAACTCACCTTACGCAAAAGGATAAAAATTGCAGGGCGATCCGCTGAATCGATCAGTCAATTTAGTTCAAATTATTCAATTAATGAGTCCACTGCAAAAAGGTGCTTAAATCGAATTTGATAAAAAATTGAAAACCGTTGAAACGGTTCACCAATTCTCTAAGTTGTTAACCCACGCCTTAAGTCGTGGGTTAGCTAAACTCAGTTGTGATTCTTTTAACCGTTTTAACGGTTTATTTGCTTTTTGGAGTAGACTCAGTAATTAAATAAAAACCACTACTATCAATTTGCCGTGAATTGAATATATTTGAAACAAAAATTTAGAAAGACTTTGTATTGCAAAAATATTCATCACTTTATGTCTTCTTCGCCGCGAGTTTGTGGGGCGTTGATGCAATCATTTTACGACCCGCTCTTTACTCTCTGCCGGTTCCTTTAGTTGTATTTATCGAAAGCAGTGTTGTAGCATTATTACTCACTCCCATACTAATTAAAAATTTCGATTCGCTAAAACAGCTGCAACTCAAGGATTGGATCGCATTTGGAGGAGTTGCGTTATTCGGCGGGACTATTGGAACGATGAGCATCACAAAAGCTTTATTCTACGTAAACTTTGTGAACCTTTCGATTGTGGTGTTGATACAGAAACTTCAGCCGATTTTTGCTTTAATATTGGCATCATTTATACTAAAGGAAAAGCTTCCCAGAATATTTTTTCTGTGGGCGTTAATCGCAATTATCGGCGCATATTTATTAACGTTCGGAAGCAAACTGCCTAATCTTGAAACCGGCGACAAAACTATTTACGCTGCGCTGTTTGCCCTCCTTGCTGCATTTAGTTTTGGTTTTTCAACGGTATTAAGTAAAAGAGCTTTAAGAAATGTGACCTTCACGGTTGGCGCCACGTTGCGCTTTTCATTTTCGGCAATTATTATGTTATTTATTTCTACCATAACAAATGAGCTTTCAGCAATTTCAGATGTTTCAACCGAGCAAGTAATTGTGTTTGGAATCATTGCATTTACTTCGGGCGGATTCGCAATTTTCCTTTATTATTACGGCTTGAAAAGAATCCCAGCTTCAGTTGCAACGATAGCAGAATTAGCTTTTCCGTTCACTGCAATTTTACTGGAGTATTTAATTCGGGGAAATATTATGGACTCAATTCAATGGCTCGGAGCGTTCATTTTAATCATCAGCATTATCCGGGTAACGCGGCTAAATGTAAATTAACCTGCGACTGATTTGAATTTTAGGTCATAGATGGAAACGGCAATCATAATTATCAAAGAAGCATAAAGCAGAATAGCAGAAATAATTGTTACAAGTACAAATGAAGAATCGACGAATCTAACTAACCAGATTGACCCGAAAGTTAGAATTGTTGAAATCAGCGGCTCAAGCATCAGAAACATTTTCCATTTTCCTGTTACTGTTGAGTTGAAGAAAAAGATTATTCCTACTCCTAAAATCATGAATGCAAATCCGAATATATGGTTATGAGTTGTTACCAATAATTCCGCAACGCTTTTAGGGAATTTGAACTCAACATCCATTTCCGCTACAGCCCTTTCTTCATTGCCATTTAATGATGTTATTGTTCCTTCCGCCGTTAAACTAGTCGAAAATTTTAGATACAAAAGCCCGACAATAATTCCGATTAATATTACGAGCAAATAAAGGGATAAAAAATTTCTTATCCCTCTATCAAGATTGTGCAGTTTAATGTCCATGTTTTTCAAGTATATGTGAGACTAAAAGTGAAAGTTTGTTAATTCCTTTTGAAACAGAATTCGTCGAAATTGTGGCTCCGGAAATTCCTTGAACTTCACTCCCAACTGAAAAATTACTTTTTGATATTTTTCCGGTGAATTGCGAAAGCCAGGATTCTTCTTTAACCGCGCCGCCATAAGGTTCACGGTATTTAATAATTTCGCTTTTCAGTATTCCGCCAGACTTATCAAAGCACACTAAAAAAGTAATAGGAAGAGTTTTTCCGTAAACATTATCAAGAAGCGCAATACTAATAAGAGTATCATTTTTTGAAATCAACCAATAGTAAATATTTTTCCGATAGAATTTTTGTTTTACTTGATTCTCGATCGTCTTTTTTTTGCTCTACGTTCATATTGTGAACAATCATGTTCAAAGAAATATTCTTCCCAAAAATTTTGTGTAATTTTTCTTCAACTTCTTCTTCAATACTTTGAGAGAAAACTGATATTGAACAAAAGAATATAAAAAATAGAGTTTGTATCTTTTTCATTTGAGCGCCGATTAAAAGTAGTATCCCGCTCCAAGATTAAATGAATTAGTTCTAACGTTGTTCAGTTCAATTGTATCCTGACCACAATCAATCTTGAATACAACTTGATCTATTGGCAGTAGAGAAAGACCCATTTTCCACTGAGTAAGATGATATTGCTTCTCTGAATTGCCACCTGATTTAGTTGAGGATGCAGTATTAAGATCCGAGTATCTAATAAATGGAATCACTTTAATGTCTTGATTAAGAGCGGTTCCCAAATCATATCCAAGATCGACGTAGTACCCGGAAGAATTTTTAACTTCATAATTTTCAAAAGAAATTGCTCCATATTCTGCTGCAGCAATAAAATTATTTTTGTTCATCGTTGCGTGAAGTTCAAAGATATTTACCGGAATCTCTGAAGCTTTGCCGTTTGATTTATTGTAAGTGAAAGAAACCCCAATTTTAAATCCTGGGATAGAAGTGTAATCAACTCTAGCCGAATACAAAAGTTTATTTGCATTGGCTTTATATCCTTTCTGGCGGGCATCTCTAATCGCGGATTTTGCGCTGAATTTATCGCTGTTTAGTCCCTCCATTATGCTGACTTTATAATCGAATCCATTATAAAAACCATAAAGCGCAATACCATTTAGTTTCATTAACCAACGACTTAAATCGTTGGTTAATAACATTTTAGAGAATTGAAAAACCGTTTCAACGGTTTTAAAAATCTTTTAATATTATTGTTTGAGCTTATTGTAGCGGACTGTGCGTAGAAGATTTTTAATCCCGAGAGCAATATGGAGAATTCCAGGATAGTGTTTCCTGACTAATAGATTTCGCAGAAGCCCTTTTAATAGACATTCCATGGAAGAAAAAGTTTTGAACTATGAGCTTATTTACTTTTTTTGAATTTAAGCGCAAGAGAATTGATACAGTATCGCAAACCTGTCGGTTCGGGTCCATCGGTGAAGACGTGTCCCAAATGGCTGTCACATCTTTTGCATATTACTTCTGTTCTAACCATACCTAAGCTGTGATCTATTTTCAGTTCAACGCTTTCCTCAGAAAAAGGTGTCCGGTAACTTGGCCATCCTGATCCCGAATCATATTTCTTTTCGGAGCTGAACAAAGTATTTCCGCATGCCTTGCATTCATATACTCCTTTTTCGGGATTGTGAATATATGCCCCAGCAAAAGCGCATTCCGTTCCTTTTTCCCTTAGCACTTTGTATTCTTCGGGACTTAGAATTTTTTTCCACTCATTTTCTGACTTAATCACTTTGTTATTCACTTTATCTCCCTTCAATTCGGCAGTCTGTGCAAAAATAAATTGAACCGCCAAAATCAGCATCATTAATATTAATTTTGCTTTCATCTTTTTCCCTTTATAGATCAATACGATTATTGGAAATGATTAGTTCAACGCCGAAACATTATTGTGGAAAATACTTGAATGAAATGGCAGTTTGACTTATTTGCGCATCTAGTTCAATTTCTTTTGTACAGATTTTGCTTCTTCGAGTGTGGAAAAATAACCAACTCTTACCCTGAACCAAACGCCGGATTTGTGTGACGGGCGCGCTTCCACAATGAATGAATCATAACCTTTATTCTTAAACTTTTTCATTTCATTTTGCGCTGTATTTTTATTTTTCCACGATGACACTTGTATCACAAAAAAATTTCCATCAGTAAAAATCGTGTTAGTAACATTGCGCTCATTCTTTGGATTGTACGATTTTTTCTCGGGAGGTTTTTCTTCCTTCAACTGCTCTTTTTCAACAAATACTTTCTGATTAGTATCAGAAACCTCATCTTTGAAGTCCGTATATTTTCCCGAAAGCGGATCTAAAATTCTTGCGGAGTTTTCACTCAAAGCCAATATTTTTCTAATAGAATTTTTGTCTATTCCATCGTTTTCGTTTATACTTTCCTCATCCTTCAACTCAACTGATTGTGTTTCAACGGTATCTATGGCACTGAAATTGAATTCAGGCAATATGTTGTCATTGAAGGGTGTTTCCTTTATGCCTTCTGAGTTTTCCTCTTGAATATTTTCAAATGACAGGGGTTTGAAACTGCCGCTGTTAATACTTGCTGCAGCGCGTGAAATATCTTCAATATCCGACCCAACAGGAATGTTCAGTGCAAAATTATCCCTTCCAGCGCCAAGTCTCATCGAAGAATTTTCCCCCACAATTCTACCTCGTGAATCATAATAGAGTTGACCGATAGTAGAATACTTCTCTCTTCCCTGATCAAATAAATATTGAGCTTTAAGTCGGGAAACTTGCTGATCAGAATTATTGAAAGAGATGGGTTTATTGTAAATAATCAGAGACCACACCGAAATTTTTCCATTTATAGATTTAATGGAAGAAGTATCAATTAAAACTGTTTTTTCGGAAGTTCGCTTTATTTCTACCCAGCGTTTGGACAAGCTTTGAGAAAAAAGAATGCTCGTCCAACATGTAAATAGAATTAGTATGTGCAATCGTTTCTTCATAACACCACACTAAAAATAGCAATATTTAATCAATTTTATCCGGATTTCATTCAGTTTGGCAGTTTCACAATTTAGGTGAATAAAATTAAGTAAAAACGAGCTTTTGCATGATATCTATATCTTGACAAAAAGATTTGATTTACTTAATTTTTAATCAGATATAAGACTCCATATAGTTTTAATTAATTACAGCTTGTTAACATTATATTTCATGAGAGAAAAATGATTTATACCAAAACCGGAGAATACGCAATAAGGGCAATCTTGTTTTTAGCGAGACAACCGAAGGAATTACTTACTATGTCATCAGAAATTGCCAAAAGCGAAGAAATCCCTGCCCACTACCTTGCGAAAATTTTGCAGAGAATGGCCAAATACGGCTATGTCGATTCTTTCAAAGGACGCGGCGGGGGATTTAAAATTACTGAACTCGCTAAAAAAAGTTCTATTCTTGAAATTGTTGAACGCGTTGAAGGACCTGTAATTAATCTTAAATGTGTTACGGGGTTAAAAGAATGCTCCGATGAAAACCCATGCCCGCTCCATGAAGAATGGGCAGAACTAAGAAATAGAATTTATAATTTAATTTCCAGTAAGTCTGTGTATGAAGTTGCTCAAAAGTACTCCGAAACTTTAAAGAAGAATAAATAATAAATTTTTAAATACAGAATTCTGAAACACCCCTTTTCAATGTATGTTTTTTTTTACATCGTCTTAATTCCCACTCCCAAACCATCGCCGATTGGCAATATTACCGACTTCAAAATTGTCTGTGAAGTAAAAAGAATATTAAACTCCCTTATGTGCTTTGTAGAACTTCTAAATTTATCGGGAATATCTTTCGACGCAGCGTAACCTTGCCACAATAAATTATCTGCGACAAACATGCCATTCTTTTTAAGCAGCATTAAGGCGAAGTAAAATAATCTTTCATAATCTTCCTTATCTGCATCTAAATAAATCATCTCGTACTTCTTTTTTAGTTTTGGCATCACATCTAATGCGTCACCCTCAAGAATATTTATCCTTGACTTAAAACCCGACTCTTCAATATTTGCTTTAGCGAGTGCAATATTATCTTCACTTTTTTCGATTGTATCGATGACGCCTTTTTTACCTAACGCAGAAGCAATTCTTATCGCCGAATAACCAATGGCTGTTCCGATTTCGAGAACTCTCCTTGGTTTATGAATGCGCACTAAAATTTCAAGATAATCTGCGCTAAGCCAGTTTAGAATGGGTATTCTATTTTGCTCGGCATATTTTTCCATCGAATCGATTAAACCCTTTGACTCGACTTTAAAAGATGATAAATAATCATCTTGAGCTTTTAACAATATTTTGGTCATACTCTCCTCAACTATTTAATTAATAAAAGTTTTTTTGTTAAAGAAGCGGAACCGGATTGCAGTTTGTAAAAATATAATCCGCTGGCAAATTCATTTGCATTAAATACAAATTGATGTGAACCGGCAGGAAGTTCACCATCAAATAGGCGTTTAACTTTCTGCCCTAATACATTAAAAATCGAAAGCTCCACCCGGCGCTTTGATGGAAGTGAAAACTCGATTACGGTTGATGGATTAAAGGGATTAGGATAATTTTGATGAAGAATTATTTCATCCGGTTTTGAATATTCGTCCCGTCTAAAATTAGAAATCAAATCATCCATTCCCGGAGAGCCGTTAATGTTTGCTGAAACATTCCAATAATTTATCTCTGCGGGATTTAAAGTCGGATTGATTTCAAATGCAACTAAAGAAAAGCCGTCTCCATCAGCAGCTTCGGGCCAGCCATTTTTGTCATCATAGCGGAATGAAAATACTGTGTCGCCAACGGCATTAATTAAAGTCACTCTCTCACCCGCATTATCTAATTGTCCTTCATATTCCGCATTTGGGAAAAAGCTATACCTCTCTTTAAAATAATTACTATCGGAAGCGAGCACAACAAATTCATTGGGTTGAATGTAGTCTCCACTTGAAAAAGTAAAATCAATGCCATTGCTGAAACTCGAACCCGAGAGCATTAATGTCTGGCTGCCAGTGTTCTTTAGTTCAATAAACTCATATTCTTTTCCTGTTGTATCAATTCCATCCAAAGGGTTATAGTGCAGTTCGGTCACTTTTAAATTGGAAAGATTTTCATCAATTAAAAATTTAGCTTCGCGTAAAGGACTCCAATCTTTTCCATACAATGTTCTTGTTTTGATGGTTACAGTTTCCGTAATCGTAATCGGAGATTCATACAAGTATGCATGTTCAGAAATTTGCGCATCAAAATTAGATGAGCCCGCTTTTACTTCCGGCAGAATAAGAAAATCGGAACTATTTGACGAAACATTCAAACCGTGAATTGCCAAAACATTTGTCCCTACTTTAAGCAAATCAATGTATGCGGAAATATCGAATAATTCAAATGATTCCGCTTCATGATTTTCAGTAGCGGTGGAATTCCATTGCGGCGACTCGGGAGAATTTACCACAATAATTTTCTGTCCGTTAAGATAAGCCGTGAACCCATCATCATACATTATTCTTAGATGCATATAATCAAAATTTTCGAGATCACTTTGAATCACGATAAATTGAATTCGCAGATAACAACTTGTTTTTCCTTCGCCCGAAGAAGAAAACATTTGCGGTCCAACGTTGAGTGAAAAAAATGTTTCATAGCCCGAACCGTTTTCATATCCAACTCCTGCAACACTGCCGGAAACAGTTGTCCAGTTAGCATCATTATAATTTTCCGTGGTCCAGTTGTTTCCAATATCCGCCGAAGGTACGAACGCATTTTTATTCGTGGATTGAAAAACCAAATATTTTTCGGTTGAGTTTCCGCCAATTCCATTTTTCTTGGGATCTCCTCCATTCTTTGTGTAATATATTTTACCGGAAGAAGATAAAGTTAAAATGCTGTTCTTTGGTATAATACCAGAAATCAAATTTAATGCCGGCGGTGGAAACGAGTTGTATAGCCCTTTTGTTTTCAACTGATTCAGCACAACTTCAGTGCGGGAAAGTATAAAATCATTCAATATAAAATCTACAGCTTGATGCCAGTCTGCTTGTGTTCGCGGAGGTTCAATTTTGGAATCGCCCCATCTTGCAGATTCTGCAATAATTGCGGACTCAATTTGATTCTTTCTCTCCTCAATTCTTGATTGAACAGATTGCTGCGTAAATACGCCCCCATCGAAAAAATGCTTTTGAACTCTATCTGCAAATTTCAATTTATAATTATTATTTACCGATAATCTTTGATGAAGCCATTGCGGGTTAGAATCCTCAAAATATGTTCCCGCCGGATAGGGCCCAGTCCTATCAGTTCCCCATGAATTGTAAAACAAGCTATGTTCGGCATCGTGTCTAAAGAATTTAAAGCCATCGGGATTCACACGATTATAAACTGCATAAAAATTATTCGGACTGACATTCCCTCTAAAACTGGAAATGGGTCCATCAAAATCTCCGGCATAAAAAGTACAGATCATATAATCAATCAAATTATCCACATCAATGAGTTTTTCATAAGCAATATTTAAGGAACCATCTGTATTCAAACCCTGAACCCGAAAATAATTCTCGTCTGTATAACCGGCTTCACCAATATCCCACAATCTTTTCCAAGCATTCAAATTACCGTCGGTCGCCTCAACGTGATATAAATTGAAGAATTCCCCGACATCAACTTTGATCACGTCGTAATCTTCTCTATTACCGCCAAAATAGTTTTCCGCGAAAGACGCTTCCGACCGCTCCTGTGTTTGAAATAATCCCCAATAAGTTCCATTGATATACAGATGGTAATAACGGCTGCGCGTGTAAGGTTGATTCATGTCTCTCTGCGAATCGCGCGAAAATACATCACGGAGCATTGTATTGCTATTATCGCCGTAAAACGCCCATGAATAATTCATGCTTGTGCGAAGATCAATTTTATCGAACTCGTCCACGCCTTCATCGCCGAACAGCGGATATCTAAGTTTTGAATCCCCATACTCGCTGCTGAAGAATACTCTAAAAGCGCGTTTGGGATTATCTTTATTTCTTGACCAGCCGCCTCGTATCCGTATTCCGCAATTTATCTGGAATCCTTCTGTTCCGTCCGGATTCAACAATTCTAACGATGCAGCCCGTTCCCATTCTTCACCGTGTTTAAAGGCATTAACATAAATGCCTGTATCTAAATTGAACAATCCTTTCAAATCTGTCACTAGTGACAGCGAAGGAATAGAAAGAAGTGAGTTCTCAAGTTTCCCGGAATACAAAGCATGGTTGTAAACATTCGGATCAAGACCATAATTTATTGCCTGTACAGAGTTATTTGGATTAAGCCATTCCGAACCAGGCATA
>JAHJTX010000237.1 GCA_018829545.1 Bacteroidota bacterium
AGAAGTAATTTTGGTACCAGCTTTCAATTTCTAAATATTCTGCCAAATATTACACGAACTTTACTGTTAAGGTACTAAATATTCTGCCAAATATTACACGAACTTTACTGTTAAGGTACTAAATATTCTGCCAAATATTACACGAACTTTACTGTTAAGGTACTAATAGCTTACCCTATAAATTTCTTCCCTTTCCCAACGGAACCAGTAACGATTTATCATCCCAGGTAAATTTCGGCCAGCTTGAATTTTGATAAATATACATAAGTATTCTCCGCAGATTATGCGGTAAATATAAATATTTTTATAAAGAACAACAATCTATTCGCCGCTTATTATGCGGAGATAAATGAGAACATTCTCCGCATGTGATATACAAAAAAAATAACGTTTTTTTTATAAAATGCCGATGATAAAAGTTTTGCAAATGCTGCTTTTCTGCTTAGGATGTTGCGTAGTTTAAGAATAAAATCAACGTGAACTATGAGAATAAGTCAAGTTCTGCAATATTCTTCACGATTGAATGTCGGCTGAGGCTCACTAAAAGAATTTTAGGGTTATCCGGAGTAATCAGATTAAGTTTAAGATTAAGATTAAGATTAGGATTAGGATTAGGATTAGGACGAGGATGAAGATTTATCGACCCATCCAGCCGCCATCAACTGTTACTACGCTTCCGTTTAAATAATTTGATGCATCGGAGCAGAGGAAAACAATTGTCCCCATTAAATCCTCGGGAGTTCCCCATCTTGACTGCGGAATTCTGTCAAGTATAGCTTTATTCCTAATTGGATCTTCGCGTAAGGCTTTTGTATTCTCTGTTGAAATATACCCTGGAGCAATTGCATTTACTGTAACTCCTTTTGAAGCCCACTCGTTCGCGAATGCCATGGTTAATTGTTTTATTCCGCCTTTCGAAGCGGCATAACCCGGCACTGTAATTCCTCCTTGGAAAGAAAGTAGTGATGCAATAAAAACTATTTTGCCATAACCGCGCGCTACCATTTCTTTTCCTATTTCGCGGGTCAGCACAAATTGCGAAGAAAGATTTACCTCAAGCACTTTATCCCAATATTCGTCGGGATGTTCCGCAATAGGTTTGCGAAGAATTGTACCGGCGTTATTAACTAATATGTCAATCTTGGGGAAATCTGATTTCACATTTTTAATAAAGTCATACAAAGAATTTCTATCGGAGAAATCACTTCGATATGACATAAATTTTCTGCCCAGATTAGTAATTAATTTATCAGTCTCGGCTAAGTCTTCTTCGTATGATACGCCAATAATATCCGCTCCGGCTTCTGCAAGAGCTAAGGCATAATACTGCCCGATTCCTTTGTTAGAGCCGGTAACGAGCGCTGTTTTTCCGGTTAATCTAAATTTTTCTAATATCATCATTTACTCCTATTATTTAGTTGCCGCAAAGTCTCCAAGACACGGAGGAAAAGAATCCTAAAGCAGCGAATCCATTGGAATAAAATCCATATCGTCAAAGACCTGGTTTTCGCCGCCCATTGCCCAGATAAATGAATAGTTTTTTGTTCCTGCCGCGCTGTGCAAAGACCAGCTTGGCGATAACACTGCCTGTCTATCACGCATAATTATATGCCGCGTTTCAGACGGCGCACCGATTAGATGAACTAAAACATCCTCTTTGGATAAATCGAAGTACATATAAACTTCCGATCTGCGCTGATGCGTGTGTGCAGGCATTGTATTCCAAACGCTTCCCTCATTTAACTCTGTTAATCCCATGACTAATTGACAAGTTTGAACATTTCCGGGATGAATATATTTATAAATAATTCTGTCATTGGAATTTTTCAAACTTCCCAGATTCACGGACGAAGTGTTCTTCCTTGTTACCTTCACAGTCGGATACTCCGCATGAGCGGGATAGCTGACAAAATAAAATTGTGCGGGAGCTTTAGCATTTTTACTTTCGAAGACAATCTTCTTTGTTCCCCTACCAATGTAAATTGCATCTCGATTTTTCAGTGAGTAATTTTTTTTATCAATTTGAATTGTGCCGTTGCCACCTATATTAATTACGCCGACTTCTCTTCTTTCCGCGAAGTAATTTGCAGCCATTTCCTTTTTCGTCGCTTTCAGTTCCAGCTTTTTGCCAACCGGAACTGCCGAACCTGTAATAGATCGGTCAATCTCTGAATATATCATTGGAATTTTATTTTTCACGAACAATTGATCTATCAAAAAAGATTTTCTCAGCTCATTCGTGCTCATTCTAGCGAATCCGGTTTGATCAGGTGAATATCTCACTTCCATAAAAGCTCCTATTAAAAATTATACATTGTAAGTAGAGGAAGCCGTGGTTCCGCCTCTGCCTGTCCAATTTGTGTGAAAGAATTCCCCGCGAGGCTTATCCACTCTTTCGTATGTATGAGCGCCAAAATAATCTCTTTGAGCCTGCAGCAAGTTAGCCGGTAGTCTTTCATTTCTAAAGCCGTCAAAGTATTCAAGCGCAGTTGAAAACGCAGGCACCCAAATTCCATTCATAACTGCTGTGGAGATAACTCTTCTCCAACTTTCCTGCGCTTCCTGAACTTTTGTTTTGAAAAATGGATCGAGCAATAAATTAGAAAGTCCGGGGTTTATATCGAATGCTTCTTTAATTTTTCGCAAGAAAACTGATCGTATTATGCAGCCGCCTCGCCACATGAGAGCAATTCCGCCGTAATTGAGTTTCCAGCCGAATTCTTCCGCCGCAGCTTTCATAAGCAAATATCCCTGTGCATAAGAAACCAGTTTTGATGCATAGAGCGCTTTTTCCAAATCGGCAATAAACGCTTTTTTATTTCCTTCGAATTTTGTTTGAGGATTAGGAAAAACTTTTGATGCTTCAACTCTTTCGTTTTTCATCGAAGACAAGCAGCGTGCAAAAACAGCCTCGCCAATTAAAGTTAAAGGAATGCCCAAATCCAGCGCTGAAACCGCAGTCCATTTCCCCGTACCTTTTTGACCGGCGGTATCCAATATTTTATCAACAAGAGGTTCACCGTCTTCATCTTTGTACGCAAGAATATCGCGCGTGATTTCAATAAGATAACTATCAAGTTCTCCTTCATTCCAAGTTTTGAATACTTCGTGTATTGCGTCAGCATTCATTCCAAGAAGGTCTTTCATTATTTGATAGGATTCGGTGATTAACTGCATGTCGCCATACTCAATTCCGTTATGCACCATTTTAACAAAATGACCGGCGCCGTTTTCTCCAACCCAATCACAGCACGGTGAACCGTCCTCAACTTTTGCAGAAATTGATTGAAAAATCGGCTTAACTGCTTCCCATGCTTTTGGTGAGCCGCCGGGCATAATCGATGGACCTTTTAATGCTCCTTCTTCTCCGCCGGATACTCCGGTGCCGATGTAAAGTAATCCATTGCTTTCAACGTATTTCGTTCTTCTTGTGGAATCTGGGAAGTGAGAATTTCCGCCATCAATTATTATGTCGCCTTCTTCAAGATAAGGAAGGAGCAATTCAATAAAATCATCAACCGGTTTGCCCGCTTTAACCATCAGCATTACCTTTCGCGGTCTAGCTAATGATTTAACGAGCTCTTCAACCGTGTGAGCGCCGATAATATTTTTTCCCTTTGCTCTACCGGCGATAAAGCTATCAACTTTTTCAATCGATCTGTTAAATACAGCGACGGTGTAGCCCTTACTTTCCATATTTAGTACAAGATTCTCTCCCATCACTGCGAGACCAACTATTCCAATATCCGCTAATTTTGAATTACTCATTTCAACTCCAATAAATTTATTTTTTTACTTAAATTTTTCTTTGTATGCCCATAAACCTAGCGCCGGATTCGAGATATAAAAAATCTCTTCTCCGTTTTCTAACTTGTTAAATCCATCTTTTAAAGTATTAGGATTGTAAATATTCATCATTTCCTCGAGAGGCGCATAATTAAACTTTACGCTTTCAATTTCCTCTTTTGTCAATTTATCCGTGCAATAAGTTACTTTGAATCTTCCTTCCGAAGAACCGTGAATGAGATGCGCCGCAGCGCTTAAATTGTTTTTCAAATCCTCATTTTCTTCAGTTAGTTTTAAAACCTCTTCTGAATTTCTATAACCGTACTTCCTAATTAGTAAGTCGATGGTCTTATCTTCACCAAATTCCTTTAAGCCCGGTGCAAGAACAATTGGCTCGCCCTCATCTGCGATAGCCATTCTAGTTCTGTAGATACTTTTATTACCGAGCCAGGTACTTTTGAATTCTTCAGGATCGAGATAAATCACAATTTTTTTTAGCGGCTCATCCAGTAGTTGAAAATTTACTTTTAACGACAACTCCGCCGCTTTTTCAAATGTAGCATGGTCATCGCCAATGTATAATCCTCGAATAACTAATTTTCCCTTATCATCTTTTCCAACTACTGTTAAGACGTATAATATTGGCAATTCATTTGCGAAATGTTCAGAAGCATAATTTAGAACTCTACGCACAGGAGTGTCTGCTCTACCCATAATTTTTTCCATTCCGTAAGCGGCTCCGAGAAAATGACTTTTGTTAATTCCCTCTTTTCCGCCTGTGCCTACAAAAATATTTTTATTATAGTTTGCCATTCCAATCACTTCGTGCGGCACAACCTGACCGATTGAAAGAATAAGATCAAATTTCCAATCCACCAAAAGCTTATTCACTTGAGCGGGCCAATCGTAATTTACTTTTCCATCGGAAACAGAATTTACGAATTCTGCAGGGACTCTGCCGAGTGTTGTTAAATCCTCTCTCCAATTATGAATCCGGAATAAAGAAGGCGGAACATTTGGAAACATTGTAGTTATTTCCCTTTCCGTCATCGGCGTATGAGTCCCTAATGCAGGCAAAATGTCTGTTACTTTTTCCTTGTAATATTCGTATGCGTAACTCGTTAAGTAACCTGCCATCGAGTGAAACCTTGTATAGTCCGGGGGAACAATGAGCACCTTATTTTTAAAGCCAAGCTTTTCCAGCATGCTAAATAAATGCTCTCGAACTGATTGAAGATCAATCACATCATTTTCTGAACCAATTGAAAAATATATCATCTAATCATAACCTTTATTTGTTTTCTCCCACAGCATCTGTGAAAATTGCGCCGAGTTCCACAGAGGAAGCGCGGAGAATGTATTTATCTTTGAATACGCGCTGAGCCGCCTTTTGCAAATGAACGTACTTGATCAACTGTTGCCATTGAAGTATCGCCCGGAAAAGTGGTTAGAAGCGCGCCATGCGCCCAGCCAAGTTTAACAGATTCTTCGGGTGATTCATTATTCAACATTCCATAAATCAATCCGGATGCAAAACCATCTCCTCCGCCAACACGATCGAGTACGTCAAGCTCGCATGTAGGAGCAGTGAATGTTTCACCGTTAATCCATGCAACAGCACTCCAGCTATGTTTGTTAGTGCTGTGTACTTCGCGGAGAGTTGTAGCAACAACTTTAATATTAGGGTGCTTTGCAATTACATTATTTATCATTCCGAAGAATGAAGTCGGATCGAGTTTTGACTTTGATTCAACTTCAGGACCGGGCACTCCCAATCCTTTCTGCAAATCTTCTTCATTACCAACT
>JAHJTX010000026.1 GCA_018829545.1 Bacteroidota bacterium
ACACTACCGTTTTCCGCCTCTGCTGTGAATGAGGTGAGTTGAACCGGGAGAGAAAGATCAGAAGTTGTTATTTCATATGCATTAGAAGTCCCAGTTAACTGAACTGCAATATTGTAAGTACCAGTAGGAATATTGTTCCATTCTATCCAATGATCTTGCCCATTTGCAATATAACCTGGTGATGATAAGTTCCAAAAATCAACTATCTTGATTAGAAAACCACCCCCTTGATTAAAATTCGAGTTTTCCTGTCCATTTGGTAGAAACTTAAACTGCCATTTTTGATTACTTGTGCTAACAGTCATCGCGCTGTTTTTGAACCAGTTTTGAGTATCAACAGTATTTTGAGTTAATGCAATCGTTTCTTCAGTTGGGCTGCCGCCTACGTCCTTTTTAACAACACAGCTTACGTTTTCTATATGCTCCAAAGTCCAGAAATCCGAATTGTCTCCATTCCAAGCTATTAAATAGTAATCTCCATTCGTAATTCCGCTTGATATTGTTGCATCACCTTCACTAATACCAACATTACCATACCAATACTCATATGTTCCACTATAGGTTGACGAAGTTACTAAATTGTCTCCATACCATGAGCTGCTTTGATTAAATTTAAACGCAAGATAGGTTCCTTGGGCTTTAATAATTGCTGATCTTTTATTTCCACTTTCTTGCAATGTAGCAATTGTTACCCACTCACCGCCAATTGACCATTTACCCTGTATAGTCCATTGAGAAAATAAATTATTAAAAAGAAATAAAAGTAAAACACTCAGAAAAATACGAGTGATATTCATTTCGCCTCCATTCATTTAGTTAAATAATACTCTTTATTAAGTTTTTATTTTTTAGCGAAGATTCAAGAAATAAACTCCGCTTGATAAATCATGTGCATTAAATATCACGTTGTGTTTCCCGGCAGATTGGAATTCATTTACCAATTCCGATACTTGTCTACCAAGAATGTCATAAACAACTAGATGAACAAAACCAGCTTCCGGAATTCCATAATCAATATTTGTAACCGGATTAAACGGATTCGGGTAATTTTGATGAAGAATAAATCCGTTTGGAAACCTATCAGTAGATTCCTTCAAATCAACGATATAATTATATGTAAAATATTCATCGTTTTCAATATCTCCATTAGCGTTGCCGTTTGGAAGACGGGCACCCCAGGCAAGTCCGTTCAAAATGAATGTTGTTAACCAGCACCCATTTCAAACCTTCATCAATAAGAGCAGGAATCATTTCATTCGAAAAAGCATTTTCAGGCGGGAAAATTCCTTCTTGCTTCGAGATTATTCAGATTTTCAATTAGCGAACCGCTAAAACTAACTTGCGCGCCGAAATTTGGTAATCCCGCTGCAATTCCTTTTTCAATTGCGTTCTTTTGCCAGCTTGTGTAAGGTACTAATCTTGAATTGAATATATCAAAAACGGAATACGGGTAGCGATTGATATTATGCGTTGCAACAACAGATTCGTAAGGCCAATAAATCGGTTGATGCATGTGCCATAAAAATGCAATATATATGGGTGAATTAGCGGTAGGTTTATCCTGCGAATAAATAGAAACACATGAAACGATAGTCATCAAAAGAAGTAAGCAATATTTTTTCATAATTCCCTAAGATTCAATATTTGTTGGTGAATATAAATAAAACTATTTATTAATAAGAGTAATCTCAGTCACCTCGGGAGTTGAATTATATCGTACCGGAACAAGCGAAACACCAAGTCCTCGTGTTACAATTATCATCATTTCGTTCATAAAAAAATCGCCATGAACATATTTGGTTTCGAACAGGGTTGGAGTAAGATTAATAAACGGAAACAAAAAAGTTACCTGCCCGCCGTGTGTGTGCCCTGCTAAAAATAAATTAAAGCCATTTTTTGAAGCTGACTCAATTATTCTTTCCCCGGGCTGATGTGTTAAAAGTATTTTGAATTCAGAATTTCCCTCTTGCATCATTAGTTCGGATAATTTCTTTGAATCGATTCTTTCCACGTAGGTATCAGTAATCGATAAAATACCCAAACTAGTGGAATCAATAAGAAGAGTAAGAAATTCATTATCAAGCATTTTAATTCCATTGCTGCTCAGAGCCGATTTAACTTCGTCTCTGCTTCGTTTAGTGTCGCCTCTGTATGCCCAATTATCATGATCGCCTACGCAGCTAAAGACGCCATAATCTGAATTAATTTTTCTAAGAGATTGTGCGGCAAACTCAATGTAATCCGGCGTGGAAGTAATAATATCTCCGCCAATCAGAACCAGATCAGGGTTGGTTAAATTTATTTTATTAATAAAATCGCTAACTCGTTTCTTTGAGGTGTGCCAATCAGCTTGCACGTCAGAGATGAAAGTAATTTTAAATCCTTCAAGCAATCTGGGAAGTTGATCGCTAACATATTTTATTTTTCTAATCTCAATTGAGTTCAAATCATAAATTACTCTAAAGGGCACGTATACAATGAACAAAGAGGAAATAATTACAGTTACATAACTGTTGATTTTCCTCAATTTCTCTTTGTGCTTTTTTCTAACAGATGTAAGCAGCAGTGTAATTAAATCGAGAGGAACTAATAGGAGAAAAATCTGAATTACAAAAAGTATCCAAATCCAAAACGGAAAGAGAATTAAGTAATCGTAGAATATGCTTTGCGGCAGGGATTGCAGAGGCGAACTTGTTACGTAAACATAGATGAAATAAAGCGTTCCCCAGATTGAATAAACGTTTAAGTACAAAAAGGCTGACCAAAAAAATATTTTTCTTTTGGTGTTTGGCTTATACCGGAAAACTAATCGCAATGATGCCAGCAGTCTCTTATAAAAATAAAACTGGACTGCGAATACGAGCAGCATTATAATTATCAAGCGAAGCGCAATGGGCATAATTAAAACTCATAAATCTAATAAGGCAAAAACAAACAAAAGGCATTTACTTAATAAATCAAGTTACCCAAAAATGTAGAGCAAAACGCTGTTTCGCTAATTAAATGAATGAGTTCACACTAAAAAGGTTCTCAAAAGTTAGGTCATTGCGATCCCGATTAGGCTCTTAGAGAGTCGTTAGTAATAACATGTTAACGATAATTGAATATCGAATATTGAACAAGGAATAATGAATTTCGAAGTGAATGCAATCTGTATTTCAACTTCATTGTTCGAAATTCCTTGTTCGATATTCATTATTCATTTTTTCCTTTAGTTTTTTTTCAAAGGGAAAAATGTAGCGACTTAGTTCTGGTTTTCTTGTTTTTTATGGCAGAAAATAGCAAATGACAAAGAACAAAATTCAAATAAGCTCCAAACACAAAATAACAATGTTCAAAACAATAAGGGTGATTGAAAATTAAAGATTGTGATTTATCCCGACAAGATAATCGGGACAAGTTTTGAAATTTGTATTTTGGATTTTTCCGGTTTATCAGGGTTAGGTAAGGGAAGAAATTTACAGGGCAAATTATTATGCAAAATGGAATCGATATGTTTTTCACTGCAAGAAGAAGCTGTGCTTCGAGTCCTTAACAATCGATATTGTAAAATCAAATGAAATGTAAGGTTTATTCTTGGACGCAGACCTAGTGCGTTCTTCCGTTGCCAGACAATTAGGAATGGAAATAAGTGGTTTATTACCAGCCCACCGAGACTTTGAAGGGGTTGTAGAAATGGTGTTGGATGCAACTCAGAATTACGAGTAAAATTTAACAAAGGAAAGACTATTTAATTAGCAAGCTTGTTTATTCCCATCCGGAAGAAGCGGAATGAAAAAAATTACTGTCGGTGATTGGCGTAAAGATATAGCAGGTCCAATGCAAGTGGTTTCAGGTTCCATGGGTAAAGAAAAAGTCCATTTTCAGGCACCGCTTGCAATAGATTTAGAAAATGAGATGGATCGTTTTATTAGTTGGTTCAATAATGAAGGAGAACTGGAGCCTGTATTAAAATCTGGCATTGCTCATATATGGTTTATCACCATACATCCATTTGATGATGGAAACGGCAGAATTGCTCGTGCAATTGCAGATATGCAGCTCGCCCGCGCAGATATGACTAATCAGCGGTTTTATAGCATGTCCGCACAAATAGAGCGCAAGAAAAAATTTTATTATGATATTTTGAAGGAAACGCAGAAAGGATCAATGGATATTACCTCCTGGCTGCTATGGTATTTAAAATGCCTGGCAGAAGCTTTGGAGGTTACAGATTAGACGCTGGATAAGGTATTGGCTAAAGCAAAGTTTTGGGAGAACCACCGAACGACTATCTTTAATGAAAGGCAAAAATAAATGATAAACAAAATATTGGAAGATTTTTACGGCGAAGTTAATAGTTCCAAATGGGCTAAAATAACAAAATGTTCACCGGATACGGCTCTGCGGGATATACATGATTTAATTAGTAAAGATGTATTACTTAAAGATTCAGGCGGGGGAAGAAGTACCGGTTATATATTATCTCAAATCAGAAACGGCGCTAAAAAAAAGGATTAATCCTCGAACCCTTTTCCGCTCAAATAATGCGAGGGTAGAGAGGTTACATATCCTTTCTGTTAAAATTACGTAAGCCCAATAATAAAGGCCACAAAGCCCAAACAGTCAATAGGAGTATTGTAATAAAAGAACCCCACCCTGTTCCATAAATATCTTTTATTACCGCGCTCGTGTATCCCATCAGTGAGGAAATATCATAGCTTAATGTTATCCAAATTCTAGCTAAGTCAATCGGATTTATTGATATGATTAATAATGAAACTTTTTCTAACGGGTAATCCTGAAATTGCTGAAGAATCATTAATAAAATTCCGTCAAATATTACAGTGAAGAATAACCAGCAAAAAATTGAAATCCCAAATCCCTTCAACTTATTATCGTTTTTAATGGCAATGTAAAATGAAAGTCCGATAAAAATTATTGTCTCGAATATTCCCGATATTAAAACGATAAAAATATCGGCGAGATTGTTAACAAAATAATTCGCATAAAAAAGAATTGGAAGAATAATGCCCGTAATAAAAGCCGCCGCTAATGAAATGCACATTCCCAAATAGACTCCGAGAAAAAGAATCTTTCTATCGATCGGCTGAGACAGCATAAAAACAATGTAATCCCGGCTGTTATAAATATATACGGTTCCGAAAACAATGCTTATCAACGGAACAATTGTAATTACAAGATTCATTAAACTAAGCACCACTTTTGAAGAATCTCCGGTAAGTGAAATGAGCCCATAAGAAAAAACAATTAGAAACAAAGTGTACGCTGCAAGCCACCTGCTTCTAAAAGCGTCCTGCAACTGATACTTAACAATTTTGCTTAATACTTTCAAACGGCAACCCCGCTGATCAATGAAGCAATTGCGCGCTCTAAATTACTTGAACTTGTTCTTTCAATAAGATCGTTGACCTTGCCGTTATACCTAATTGAGCCTTCGAGTAAAAAGATTACATTTTCTGCCATGTCCTCTAATTCGCTTAAAATGTGAGAAGTCAACAATATTGTCTTTCCGCCTTTTCTTACCGAAAGGATTTTATCTTTCAATATACCGCTGGCATAAGGGTCCAATCCCGCAGTTGGCTCATCAAGAATTAGAATTTCGGGATCGAATATAAAAGCAATAACCGCATTTAATTTTTGCTTTGTTCCTCCGGAAAGAGTTTTAATTTTTTTGTTGTATTCTTTTTGAAGATTAAATTTATTAATTAATTCCTCGCTTAAGTCCCCGGTTTTATTCCGGATATCGCACAATAAATCAATAGTTTCCTTTACTGTTATATTTTCCGGGAAACTTGCCTGCTGGGGCATGTAACCAATTTGTTCTCTGTACTTGAAAGTACCATTGAGTTTAACTCCATTCACAATAATGTTGCCCGAAGTAGGTTTAACGAGTCCTAGAATTGATTTTATAAACGTTGTTTTGCCAGAACCGTTAGGTCCAACAATTGCGGTAATTTCTCCGCCAGCAATGGATAGACTAATTTTATCAATCGCTCTAAAATCTCCAAAATCCTTTATTAAATTTTCTGCTGTAATTGCTGTCATAATTAATTACTAATTTTTCTCATTGATGGTTTTGAATCCGCCAGAAATTCCGGCGTAATTGATGGAAATATTTTTTCTGCAAGTTCCAGTATCTCCACAAAAAAACTTCTCATCAAAATTAATGCTGGTTTGTTTTTTTCAATTACAGTGGAAAATAGTTTAACCGGACGATGCGGAATATCTCCGTAATTATCTTTATTTAAATCATATCCGGAATAATCTGACCAATAATTACTTTCAAATAAATTAAAATTTTGCAGACTATTTGTAGTCACGTCAAAAGTATTTCCAATAAAATTATTGCCGATGATTTTGTTATCCATAGAATTTGCCATTAAGCGTATTGCCCTTCCGTTGCCGGTAAAGTTGTTATTCTTAATTTCCAGTCTGTTGCAGCCTTCCAAATATAGCGCGCTGGAGTTATTGGCAAATGTGTTTTTGTGAATTTTGCTGTCGGATATTTCCTTTAACAAAATGCCGTATGCAGCGCCGCCGTAATTTTTTTCGAAAGTATTATTATGCATGTCAACATTTTTTGTGTACATAACCGCTACGCCGGCATTGTTATTGTAAAAAGCATTTCCCGAATAGCTGCAGCTATCGGAAAACATGAAGTGAAGCCCGTATCTGAGATTATTAAAACTCACGTTGCGTTTAATATTGCTCGATTCAACAAACTCGAAGTAGATTCCATCCCTGTGCCCGGATATTGTGTTAGATTCAATCAAAATATTTTTACTGTACCAAACATGAATTCCGTTGCCCGAAAAACTTTCTTTTGAATGAAATGCTTCAATGGTATTATTTTTAATTACACAGTCTGTAGACCGCGCCAAATATATTCCGAAGAAATTATTCGTTAGTACGTTACCATATACACTGCAATGATTGGAACTGTCCAATTTAATTGCAGCGTTATCATCAATAAAACTTATTCCGGCATTCGATAATTTGAATCCGGTAATTGTAATATTTTTTCCTTTTATCGTAAAGATTTCATTATTCCCTTCGCCAGAAACTTCGGGGAAATTTAGCCCGATTAAATAAATGGGTTTTCTAATTATAATGTTTCCTTCAGCATATAATCCGCTTTCAACAAAAATTGTATCCCCTGGCAAAGCAGAAGACACAGCATCCTTTATTTTTGTAACCGCTCTATTTTTCCCAACAGTGATAGACGCACAATTGTAATCGGTGAGGAAAAGTCCCAATAGAGAAAACACAAGAATTGATTCAAATATTTTATTCATCCCATTCTTCTCTTACATATTCAGCAATCTCATCCCAGGTTAATCGCTCGCCGCTATGTTTGCTGATAATGTCTTGCAGGGTTTTTTCATCAGAAAATGCGGTCAGGTTCAATCCCATTGGGCTTCTTAATTTTTCACTTCTTAAAAATAAAGCGCTGTCCAGATTTATTAAGTTCCCCGGATTACCAAAATCTGTAACCCAGAGCGATGCAATTTCTTCTTTATTTGATTCAGCGCTGTACGCCGCTAAACATTCAATAGAATCGTACTTATAAATTTTGCCTTTATCCGTGACCAATTCAGTGCCATACGCGGGATTAGTAATCAGCATTTTGCAGTATTCGCAATTGTCGTCACCGTAAATAATTGGTTCCGGATTTTTACTGCATGAGTTAAGTAAAAATAGTAGGAGCAAGCAGCCAATATTGAAAAACTTATTTGGTTTCAGCATTGCTTGCTCCTTTTCTTAATTCATAAATATAAACTGCCAAAAATGTCACGAATGAAATCATAATTAAGAAACTCCCCGCCGCTGGTAAGGATGTTGTTTTCATATTTAAAAGCTGCTTGGAGCCAATAAGCGGCGGCTGATAATTCATTCCAGGAATTTTAATAGCGGCTTTAGTATCTAAATTATGTCCGTAATCATATTCCCAAATGTAGAAGTCATACAAACCCGCAATTAAGCAAACCGTTAGAAGTACAAGCCATATTGGAATCAGCTTTGGCTTATTCAAGAATATGATAACTAAACCAAAAACCACAAAGAAAATAATTATATACGGCATAATAGTAAGTTCCGGAATTGACTCAGGTTCTATTGTCTTCATCCCAATGTAGTGATTCAATTTATTAATATTCTGCAAGTCGTTTTCATTAGCGCCGCTGATTTGATTGATCCAAATTCTAAGACCAATTCCCTCAGGATATTGTGGCGCTTCCAGATCTATATTCCAAATAGGGACCGCGAACGTTAGTAGTAAAAACACCAGCGCCAATCCTAGATATAATTTCGATTTCATTTTCATCACAGTCCTCTCCAATCCGCCAAGGTAAACGGGGCTTAATTCCACGTCCCACTGCCAGCCAAGATAAATGGCCGGCAGGTTCGGGCGAATATAATAAAGTATGTTTTCAGACTTATTCGATCAGTCTAAGACCTCGCTGCTTACAGCGAGGAGATTCATTTTCGTAAAAAAACTCAATGAACAAATTTAGTTATAAGAAATTTTTACATCGCTTTTCGGGTCAGACACTCTTACATAACCCGACATCTCCTGGTGCAAAGCTGAGCAAAAATCTGTGCAGTAAAACGGATAAACCCCTGCTTTCTTTGGATACCAAACCGATGTTTTTGTTTGTCCGGGCATAATTAACAATTCCGAAGTCTGCATTCCTTTTATGGCAAATCCGTGTGGAACATCCCAGTCTTGCTCAAGGTTGGTTATATGGAAATATACTTTATCGCCGACTTTAATTCCTTCAATATTATCCGGCTTAAAGTGAGTTCGAGTTGTAGTCATATAAACTCTAACTTCGTTTCCTTCGCGAACGACTTTGGTTTCCCTTTCGTTTCTGGCTCTGTATTTATGATTATTCTCTTCTAATTTGTATATTTTTTTTATTTTATCCTTTAT
>JAHJTX010000238.1 GCA_018829545.1 Bacteroidota bacterium
GGAAAATTTTTAGTAATTAAATAAAAGGAGCTATCATGAGACTCAAAATATTTTTTCTAAGTCTTATATTTGTTTTTTCTAACCTTATTGCCCAGGATTATCCTGAGGTTTCGATAAGAGATATTCAATTTGCGCCAGTGGATTCGCTATTGCTTTACGGCGGTAGAAACAGCGAACCGAAACCCAACTTTTTGGGTGATACGGTAATTGTAACAGGTGTCGTTATGAACTCTCCTCATCAAGACGCTGATCCTACTAAACCTAGATCGCTCCACTCAGGCGCACCTGCGTTTTACTTACAAGACACAGCTTACGCTGCTTGGTCTGGAATTTTAGTAAGAGATATTAAAGTTTATGGAACTGGGGAGCAATCTGTTTTTGCAACCCTGGATTCAGGTCTTGTAGTTAAACTATTAGGGGTAGTAGGTGAATACTATACTACAACTCAATTTAATGCAATTAATTTTACAGGAGCAGATGTACTTGGAATTATGAAACGTCCCGAACCCGTTACACTTACATTAGATTCTCTCGTTCAGATCGGTTCCGCTCTTCCAAAATATGAGGCAGAAAAATGGGAAGGCGTTTATGTTGAAATCAAGAACGTAACTACTTTCGAAAGATTAGCAATTGGGTACAACACTTTCAAAATAATGGACGAAAACAGCTCCAATATTGTTGTTGGTAACGTTGCGGCACACTGGCGAACAACTTCTGCTCCTTTAGATGGCACAAGTATAGAAAGCGTTCGTGGATACATCGAAACAAGAAACAACATCACAAACGGCTGGTTCATGCTCAATCCTGTTTATCCGGACGATATTGAATACGGTGATATTAGTCCGCCGAACATTTATAATGTACTCCGCGATAATGCAGTTGTTAATTACGGTCAGACAGTTAATATAACCGCGACTATCGTAGATTCTGATAACACAGCAGATGTAAAAGATGCAAAATTGTACTACTCCGTAAATGACGGAGAATACATTTCAGTTGATTTGACAAAGTCAGCAACAGATGACACAACCTGGTCAGCAAGCATTCCTGCAGTAAATGATTCTGCCCTCGTGAAATATTATCTTGAAGCAGTTGATATGGACGACGCTATTAACAGAAGTCCATCGAATTTTGAAACAAGTCCATACTTTTATTTAGTTCTAAACAGAAATTTAACAATTCAAGATGTGCAGTATTCGCCATTCGGCAGCGGCTATAGCGCTTATAATAATTATGAAATCACTGTTCAGGGTGTTGTTACAGCAGACACTTCAGATATTCAAGGAGATGGAGCCAGCATTAGTCCTCAAGTGTATATTCAAAACGGTCCCGGCCCATGGAGTGGAGTGCAGATTTTTGGGACGCAGGCTGACGTACTACAAAAACGTGATTTGGTAACTGTAACAGGAATTGTAAACGAAAGTTTTGGGATAACCAGAATAGGAACTCTTGAAAAAGGAGTGAAGGTTACTAAAGATCAAAGCGGTGTAGACCTGCCAGGTGCAACCGTTATATCAACAGCAGATATTAGCGCTTCAACTAGTGGAAAACTTCCTGCAGAATCCTACGAAGGCGTTCTTGTTATGTATAAAAACATTACTGTACTCAGAGAAAACGCGGATGGAAACCCTGGAGCCGATCAGGGTACTGGAGGAAACAGAAATTTTGGTGAGATGGTTGTTGCCGACGCTTCGAATGTTCAGACAAGAGTCGAATTGCAGGATGGAACACATGATTACCACAATTTCTGGGATACATCGCTGGAGAATACCGGAACACGTATCACAAACGAAGATAAATTTGAATCGATAATGGGTATTATGTTTTACTCTTTCAGCAATTATAAATTAGTACCTCGAAATAATGGAGATTTTATTGGACACCTAGTGGTTGGTGTAAATGATAATATAGAAATCCCAAGTAGTTTCACCGTTTCGCAAAACTATCCGAATCCATTTAACCCAACAACCACAATAGTTTTCTCAATTCCTACTTCGGAAAATGTTCAGATAAGAGTGTTCAATCTGCTCGGACAAGTTGTAAAGGAAATTACTAACCAACGTTTTTCAGCCGGTACGCACAATGTAAATTTTAGTGCGGGTAATTTATCCTCCGGATTATATATATATCAAGTAAGTGCAGGTAAACATAATTCTGTAAATAAAATGATGCTGCTTAAATAGCAGCATCATCTTTTAGGAGGCGAAAAATAATGAAGACCTTAATTTTACTCTTATTTATTTCTGCAACGCTTTTTGCACAATCCATTTGGACTGAACTAAATGGACCAATCAAGAATAACATTAATTATTTCGCTCACGATGTTATTTGTACTGATAATGGAATAACTTATTTTTCAGAGAATGGAATAAAACGTGCGTTTCCTGATCTAAAAACGTATCACATTTCTAAATCAGGTGATAATTATCTTCTTTGTGCTGACCAATCTCTATTTTACTCTAATGACCGAATAAATTGGGGAATTAGTCAATCACCTAATGTAAAATTTAACAAAACTCTTGAGATTAATGGCTTGCTATATGCATGCACACAGAATGGAATTTTAGTATCAGAGTATAATGGGGCATCATGGTCACCATTCGCGTTAAATGATAACATAGTTGATTTTCAAATCCTTTCTAATTCCGCAATATTCTGTGCTGTTTCTGAGAATAGCTTCTACTACACAAAGGATTTAGCCTCCACATGGAAAACATTTAACTTGGGTTTAAGTTCAAATAAAATTACAGGTATTGATATTTTTGCTTATTACGCGGGCGAAAATGACATAATGCTGACTAGTTATAATGGATGTTTTTTCATTGATTCCGACGATCTTGGAGATTCAACAAAAGCATGGGAGCAAAGAAATAACGGCTTAACAAACTTAGAAGTGAATTGTTTTACTAGCTATAATGAAGTGCACAGAATCGGCACAAACAGCGGAATCTTTTACACTTCTGATAAGGGACTAACCTGGAAGAAAAATTCCGGCATGGATTTGCCAATTATCCAATTGGAAGGAACTAAAGCAATAACTAAAAAAGGCGGTTCATACATTGCGCCGAACGTTTTAGCAAATGCCTCTTACGCTCTTTCTGGATTTACAAATTATACTGCTATTGCGGTTAAAAGCAGCAATGAAGTTTATATCGGCACAAAAGGTCACGGCATATTTAAAAGTATTGACGGCGGAGCTAATTTTATATACCTGACCAACGGGCTTACAGATTTCAGAATCCAAGATATTATGCTTGATGATTTTAATAATATTTATGTTGCAACCCCGAGCGGTGTTTTCAAATCAGTAAACGATGGGCTGAACTGGGAAGCGATTAATCCATTAAATAAAAATGTGCAGTGTTTAATAAAAAGCGCACAAGGTCACGAGCTTGATAATTTTGGCGGAGGTGAAGCCGCGTTTTATTTACTGGAAACAAATAACAATTGGAACGGCGGACCTAACTCGTTAGTAGGTAAAATGTATGGCGTTGCGTACAATCCACAAATGAATAAATATATTGCAGCATGTGATGGTGGAATTTTTACATCTGCAATTGATTTTATTGCTTGGACGAAGATTGAATCATTCAGAGGCAGATCAATCGCCATCGGGAAAAACGGGGAAATATATGTCGGGCTAAATTTAGGGACAATTAAAAGAACAACTGATTTTGGTTCCACTTGGGAAAATGCAGGATGGCTTTCTTCCGATGCTATTAGAGATTTAGTTGTTGATAATGAAGGGAATATTTATGCTGCACATGCATACGGTGTAAGTAAAAGTACAAATAAGGGCGATTCATGGTCTCTATTTGTTGATGGTTTTACTGATCCAAATGCGGTCCTCGAAACTGAATGCTTAGCTATTAATACTAGCGGGTATTTATTCGCAGGAACAAAAGGTGTCGGCGCTTATCGCACTACGAATCCGGTTACTTCTCTTGAATCTGAAAATGAACCGCTGCCAAACGATTTTATCCTGTACCAAAATTACCCAAATCCGTTTAATCCAAGTACAGTAATAGAGTTTGCATTACCAGAAACGGGGAATGTGTCTTTAAAAGTATTTAACAGCATTGGAGAAGAAGTTGCAGAGTTGGTAAATAACGAAATGATAGCAGGATATCATTCGATTAATTTTGATGCAAGCAGTTTAACAAGCGGAATTTATTTTTATAGAATAACAACGGGTAACTTTACCCAAACGAATAAGATGATACTACTTAGATAGTGTAATCATCGTATCGGAGGAAATTATGAAAAAATTATTAACAATTATTTTAGCACTATTTGTTTTTACAACAATTAGTCAAGCACAAGTCTATTCTACAACTACAGGAGGTAATTGGAGTACTGCAACTACATGGTCAGGTGGTGTTGTGCCAAGTGCTACTGATTCCGTTATTATTCAAGGACCCGTAAAACTTTATTTGGGTGTGCCAACAATTCATCACTTACAAATAACCGAAGCTGGTTCTCTACTTGATGGTTGGGTTTGTACGCTTACGGTAACAGGAAATGTTTGGATGAACGGTGTTGTCAACTGTACTGCGGGGTCTAATTTTGAATTCAATATTGGCGGTGATTTACATCTGAATGGTAATTGGTTAGGCGATCTAACATTTACTGGAACAAATGATCATTATCTCTCAACGGCGTCTGATATTACATTCGATCCATATAATCATATTCTTGCGCTGGAGTCCAAAATAATAGCAGCATCTGATATTTATATAACTTCACCGTCATCCACGAATTTTATTGTAAAGGAAATTGATTTAAGCGGGGGCTACTCTATGTATCTCAAAAATACGAGAATTGGTGGTTATAGCTACTTTATTAATGATGGGGTTCGACCTAAAATTATTGGAGCTGGGAATTCTATAACATTCAGTGGAACTCAGCAATATTACGAATTTTGTGATTTACATGATGTAACTCTGTATGGATCATCAAGAATGAGTTCGGGTGTTGGATTTTATGGTGAAGTTATTAACGAAGATACTTTAACAGTTGGTATAGTACCGCAAACTATAAATGTTTATGGAAATTTTACAAACAATGATTTTATAGGTTTATTTACAGGTGGATGGGCATACACATCATTCAATTTTTATCAGAATTTTACAAATAATGGAGCTTGTCAAACTGGGGATGTTTATTTTATTGGAACTAATGATCACATTCTAAAAACATTAAATGGAAATTATATAGAAGCTGTACATTCCAGCATTTATGCTTTAGAAGGAAAAATTATTGCGGGTAGTAATTTATATCTACGTGGATATAGCCTAAATACAGTAGATATAGATTTATCAAGTGGTTTTGATTTGTATTTATATGGTTTGTATGTCGGAGATACCAATTTCAAAACTAAAATTTCCGCAAATAATCAAAACATTTACTCAGTTGGTGGACAGACATTATTGAATAACTGTGAAATTTATAATGCTAAGTTAAATGGGCATACTAGAATCTTTTCCAACAATATCCAGTTTTATGGTGAAACAATTAACATAGATACTTTGACTTCGAGTTATGAAAAGGTTGCTAATATTTATGGTAACTTTACAAATAATGGTGCTGTTGGTGGTTATTATGGTGTAGATATTCCTTCATTCAATTTTCATCAAAATTTCACAAATGGCGGACCTTGTAATATTCGAACAGCTACAATTACTGGGGATGTTGACAACTATATTCTAATGCGAAATGATGTTCCAATAACTGGGAATGTAGTTTTGGATGCAATATTAACTGGAACTAATTTTCAATGGCAAAAGGATGGAGTTAGTATTGCTGGAGCAAATTCTCAAACATTTACTTTTAATTCAGGTTTATCATCGACTAATTATGGAGAATATAAATGTGTGGTTGATGGTAATACTTCTAGAAATATTTTTATTGGAAATGAATTGCCAAACGCATTTGAAATCACAGATGTTATTATTAAAACTATAGATTCAAATTCAACGTTGGTAATATGGAAAACAACAGTACCAGCTGCGGGATTTATCTTTCATGCGGAGAATGATCCCTCAAGTGGTTATCCTCTTGAGACTGCTGAACCATACACGCAACGAACAGAACATTCACTTCTTCTTGAAAATCTAAACTATGGTTCAACTTACTATTTTATAATTGATCAAATGGATCAAGATGATAATAATGTTCGTTCCGGAGAATTTAGTTTTATTGCTGGTGATTTTACACTTGGCGCTCTTACAATAAATTCAATTATCGATGTTCCGGAAGACCAGGGCGGATGGGTTTATGTTAATTTTGATGCGGATATTTGGGATGCCGCTGGAGAGATTAAACTGTATGGGGTCTGGGAATGGATGAACGAAGAATGGGTTTCTGTTGGTTCGGTGCCCGCTATACAAAACGAAAAGTATACTTTCCTGGCACATACTTATGCAGATTCAAACAATAGCGGGATGTTCTGGAGTAAGTTTTATATCAGCGCTCACTCTACAAATCCTCTCGTATTCTTTAATTCCAAAGTTGATTCGGGATATTCAATTGATAATCTAGCTCCAGCGGTCCCAACTGGATTAAAGGCGATTGCAAGCAGTGTAAGTGTTAATTTGCATTGGGATAGAAACACTGACAGCGATTTCGCATATTTCAAAATCTATCGCAACGATCAGTTTTATGCTAATACAATTGATACAAATTATACTGATGGCAGCGTTCTTGACATGGAATACAACTATAAGATTTCAGCAGTTGATAATAACGGAAACGAAAGTAAATTATCTGAACCAATAATCGTTGTTGTTGGAGTTGAAGATGAGACTAATGTTCCAACAGAATTTTCGCTAGGTCAAAATTACCCGAATCCGTTTAATCCTTTAACGAAAATAGAATTTGCTATTCCTGAAGAAAGTCATGTTTCGTTAAAAGTCTACGATGCTTTAGGTAAACTTGTGCGAACCCTCGTTGATGGGAAACTTAGTATTGGTTTTCATTCAGTTGATTTCGAAGCTTCGGGTCTACCAAGCGGTGTATATATTTATCGCGTTGTTTTCGGAAATACAATAGAATCAAAGAAAATGATGGTTTTGAAGTAGATTTTTAGCGGAAACGAGTAAGTTATTTGTATTTTTGTAACCCCATTTGGAGAGATTCCGAATGGGAGTTTTTATTATATATTTATGAACATATTGAGAAATTATATTTTGAAACTAAGTCTAGCAATTTTACTATTTACGGGTGTTTTGCTCGGAATTGTTTCGTGCTCGGAACAAATAACCGACACACCGCACGAAAACAAATCACCCGAAACTTTTCTTTTTCTCTATCCCGATAATCCCGATTCACTTAGCCAGCAGAAAAGCCGGTTAAAAGTTCATTGGTGGGGAGACGACCCCGATGGCTTAATCATAGGATATTATTTCAAATGGGAAGGGCTGGAAGATTCTTGGACTTTTACGACCAAGAACGACAGCACATTCTCACTGCCGATTGGAACAGCAGATACAACTTTCAGATTTCTCGTAGCTGCTGTTGATTCCAGAGGTAATGGCAAATACGATCATTCAGTTTCGAATGGAGTAGATGATTTTGGAACTGAACCGTTTATTGATGATAATGGCGATAACGTTTATAATACCGGAGAATTCTTTTACGATATCGGCAGAATTGATCCGACTCCTGCAGCTCAAAAATTTCCAATCAAAAATTCTTCTCCAAATATTTTATGGAGTAAGACAACAATATTGCCTTTAGAATCTTTTCCAGTAATAACACTTAATTGGGAAGCCGACGACCTTGACGGCGATGAATCTATTGTTGCAATAAATCTTGCGTTAAATGATACGACAGAATTCGTAAAACTGGATGGATATACTAGACTGGTTACTCTAAGAATTGATGATGCCTCTGCTTCAGAACCGGAAATGCAGATTCTAATCAATGGTTCGGAAAACAATATCTTCAAAGAAAATTTGAAGAATTTGAAACTTGACGCTAATAACAGACTCTTTATTCAAGCTGAGGATATTTCCGGCGCTAAATCAAAGTTCATCCCGCTTCCGGATACCACCAGAGATTGGTACGTTCTCAAGCCTAAAGGCAAAGTTTTAATTATCGATGATTTGCCCGCCGGCTCTACTGCAACTACTTTTTATAATAATGCATTCAATACAATTAATGGCGGCGCATTGGCGGGTAAGTTCAATGTTTTCGATTTGGAAAAAACTGTACTTCCTTTCCCAAACATTACTTTTTTCGAAACGCTGAAATTATTTGATTACGTTTATTGGTATTCCGATCAAAGTCCGAATCTGGATTTTCTTACTCTCGTCACTCAAAAGTATATTTCCGGTGGCGGCAAAATTGCTTTCTCGCTTACTTTTCAAGATTCATCGGATAGTTTTATTCTTGATTTAGCAACGCTGCAAAACTTTTTACCAATAGATGGTTTGGGACAAAGCAAACCGCTGAACTTTTTGTTCCCCGGTGCGCGGTTGCTAAAATCGGATCAGAATTCAACATACCCCGCGCTAAAAACTGCATTAACAATAAGTTTTGTAAGAACATTTGTTCCAAGCACATTATCTGTAACGCCGGTGTATGATTTATCCAGCGCCCAGTTAAATGGAAATATCGCTTTTATTGATAACTCCAAGAGTTTATTCTTTATAGGAATGCCTTTGCATCAATGCGATGGTGATGCTGGAACTATTAATCAACTGCTCCGGAAAATATTTTTTGAAGAATTTGGATTAAGCTTATGAAAAATATTCTACTAATTCTATTTACGCTTGTTTGCTTTATCCAGGTCAGCGGTCAGAACAAAGGCAAAATTGAAGGTGTTGTTAAGGATGTTGAGTTCAAACAGCCTCTGCCCGGTGTTAATATTATTATTAAGGGAACTTATTACGGCGCCGCTACCGACGTTAACGGAAAATACATTATTGAAAATATTAACGAAGGCACTTACACCGTTGATATTTCTTTTATCGGTTACAAAACCATTCAGTTTACCGGTATTAAGATTGAAGCAAACCGCACTTTAAAACTTGACGTTGATATGACAGAAACATCTTTGACGATGGAGCAGGATGTTGTTGTAGTCGGCGAAAAACCTTTGATTGATGTTGAGGAAACTCAAAGTAAAAAAACTATTTCCAGAGAAGATATTGAATTAGCAGTTGTCGAAAATATAAATGATCTGGTAACTCAGCAGGTTGGCGTTGTTAAAAGCGATAATGCTATTCACATCAGAGGCGGCAGATCGTACGAAAATGCTTTTCTCCTCGATGGTGTTTCGGTACAAGATCCTTTAGCCGGAACAGGTTTTGGATTGCAGCTAAGTGCAAGTTCTATTGAGGAAGTTGAAGTAATCACAGGCGGATTTAACGCTGAGTACGGTCAGGCGACTTCGGGTATAGTGAATGTAAAAACCAGAGAGGGAAGAGAAAAATACAGCGGCTCGGTTTCTTACAAGCGCGATAATTTTGGCGATAGATATTCACCTCACATATTTAATTTGGAAGTGCTCGAAGCAAATCTATCCGGCCCTGAACCAATAACATCGTTTATTCTTCCTGCAGCGGGAATTGATATTCCAGGGGATATAAGTTTCTTCGGAAGTTTTTATGCGGGCATAAGCGATGGTCTTACACAAGGATTATATAAACCCACGGCAAAGCAATTATTCTCATCTACTTTTTACGGAACAAGATTTGCCCCGCGTGCTGAAAATAGCTGGTTCTGGTTGGGTAAAATTACTTATAAAATTACTCCGACTAAGAAACTTGCATACTCTTATAATCAGTCGGTGAACATTAACCAAAATTCGCAATCGCTGCAGTCTAATTTGGAATTCGTTGAGCCAAGTCCCGGGTATCAATATACTTTCCAGAATATTTTGGATGAAGCAAATACTTTTACGCACAACAATAAATACAGCACTATAAGCTGGACTCACACGGTTAACTCAAGTACTTTTTATGAATTGAAGGCTAACCATTTCTTTTCTAATCTTAGAGCGGATGCAAACGGCAAGCATTGGTCGGAATACGTTGAGAGTAAGGACATCGTTACATTCCCAATAGAATATTACAATTTGAACAGAGATACTATCGGCGTAATTCCCGGTGATGGTTTTTGGGATGTTGGAAACCCATCTACTTGGCGCGACCACTATATAAATGAATTTTCGTTTAAGGGAGATATTACAAGTTTCTTTGATACAAAAAATAAATTCAAAGCCGGATTCAACATAATATTTCAGGAAATGCAGGTGGTTGACATATACCGCCCGTGGATCGGCGAACTCGGTTTAAACAACGATATTTATAAAGTCTTTCCGGCAAACGGAGCGTTCTATGCGCAGGACAACGTTATTTTCAGCGGAATGATTTTGAATTTTGGTATGCGCTTTGACTACTGGTTCCCAGGTCAATATGTTGACGATGCTATTAAAAATCCTGACGTAGTAACTATTCCCGATGAAATCCGGAAAAAATATCAGAATGATACTTTTGGATGGTTCGGAAATAGAAGATTTAAAGCGAGGCTAAGTCCGCGTCTGGGAATTTCGCATCCCGTAACGGATAATCAAATTTTATTTTTCTCTTACGGTCACTTTAATAAATGGCCAAGACCGCAATTTGTTTACGCGAAGCTTAGTCCATCTAATGCGCAGTCATCGTTTCAACGTTTTGGTAATCCAAATTTGAATCCGGAAACAACCGTTGCTTACGAGTTGGGTCTTAAGACACAGTTCACGGAAAACGATGTACTGACACTGACCGCATATTATAAAGATATTTTTGATTATATAAGAACGCGAACGGCTAAAATTACTTCGGCAAGATTTGCCACACAGAATTTTATAACTTATGCAAATTTAGATTATGCGCGATCGAGAGGAATAGAACTCGAGTACAAAAAACGTGCGGGCAAATGGTTTACCGGAATGTTCTCTTTTTCGTATGCTATAGTTACTGGAAAAAGTTCATCCGCCGATGAAGGCGTGTTGATTCTGCGCGGTGATTTGGATGAAAGCATTAAAGAGGAATATGTTTCGTGGGATAGACCGATTACTGTTTCATCGAGCCTTAATTTTTATGTTCCAAGCGGTGAACCCGTTTTCGGTTTTGGAAATGGAATTCTGGATGATTACAATTTTTATATCAGATTATTTTTTCAATCGGGTAAGCGCTACACTCCATCGGTTTTTACCGGTAGTTATGATCTTGATGCACGCCCTGAATATGAAAGCAGCAGGACGAATAGATACGGGGAAATTGGCGATAACTGGTTTTGGATTGACTTAAATTTTGAAAAGAATTTTAATCTTGCGGGTCTCGATTTTACTTTCTTCGTAGAAGTGAATAATGCACTGGATACAAAAAATGCGGAAATTATAAATCCTGTAACGGGCGAGGCTTACGAATATGGCGATCCAACTCCTTCATCATGGAACGATCCACTGTATCCCGATTTACAAGCGCCGATTTCAACGTTTCCGTTTAATCCGGCGAGATATTTAACTGTAAGAAATATAAAGTTTGGTTTCAATTTTAGATTTTGAAAAAATAAATGAGTCCACTGAAAAAAAGGTGCTTAATTCGAATTTGAGAAAGAATTGAAAACCGTTGAAACGATTCACAAATTCTCTAAGTTGTTGTTAACCCCCGACTTAAGTCGTGGGTTAGCTAAACTCAGTTGTGATTCTTTTAACCGTTTTAACGGTTTATTTGCTTTTTGGAGTAGACTCATAAATAGTAAAAATCAAATAACAAAAATATTATGCACGAATCATTAGAAAAAGTTGGAGAAGGAAAAATAGAAAAATCGAAACACATATACGATTTGGAGGAAAGAACTTTTCAATTTGCTAAACGCGCTAGAATTGTTGTTAAGTCATTACCAAAATCAATCGCAAATATTGAGGATTCAAAACAACTTGTTCGTTCATCCGGTTCAGTTGGTCCAAATTACATTGAAGCAAATGAGTCTTTAGGAAAGAAGGACTTTTTAATGAGATTAAAAATCAGCTTGAAAGAATGCAAGGAATCAGGATTTTGGTTGAAGTTAATAAATGAAACCAACCATTTGGAAAATCAGCAAGAAATAGATTTTCTCTTAAATGAAACAATTGAATTTAAGAAGATATTCTCGACGATTATTATTAAATCATCGTAGCATGGCGGTTTGTTTTTTGTGGTTTGATTTTTTTTTGTTATTTGTTTTTTGCTATTTGTGTTTTGTCATTTGCTGTTTTTGTTAATTGTTATTTAACTAATTGAAGGCATTTAGTACGTTGAAAAAATTTTTAATTTTTATATTCATAACTATTTTAGTTGGAAGTATTGAAATCAACGCCCAATTATTTCCCACACTTGGCGGGCAGCGGGCTGGAATTTCAACTGCGCAGTTTTTAAAGCTTGGCGTAGGCGGAAGAGCTACTTCGATGGCGGATGCGTTTATAGCCGTTGCTGATGATGCTTCTGCTTTATTCTGGAACCCTGCCGGCTTGGTTCACTCCGCACAAAACGAAATTATCTTTTCCCATAATCAATGGGTGGCGGATATCAATCACGAATTTGTCGGCGTCAGTTATAAAATCTCAACGAATGACGCAATCGGATTTTCATTAACTTCTTTGCATATGGATGATATGCCTGTTACTACAGAAGTACTTCCGCGTGGAACAGGGGAGTATTTTTCTTATGGAGACGTTGCGTTTGCTGTTACTTATTCAAGAAAGATGACTGAACAATTCAGTTTTGGAGCGTCGGTTAGATATATTGAAGAAACTCTCGATAAACTTAAAATGCGCGGAATGATGATTGATCTTGGAACATTATATTGGACAGGATTAGGAACTTCGCGCTTCGCTGTTGCAATAACAAATTTTGGAAATGAACTCGCTCCCGATGGAGAAGTAGTTTTGTACGGTGGAAGAAAAAAATCTGACTGGCAATCATTTTCACCTCCAACAATGTTTAGAATAGGTTTTGCATTCGAACCAATAATGGATGATATTAACAGGGTTACAGCTTCACTTCAATTAAATCATCCCAATGACAATAGCGAAAACGTTTCCTTCGGCGCAGAGTATGCATGGAAAAATTTATTGATGCTTCGCGGCGGATATAAATTAAATGTTGACGAGCAGAATTTTACTTTTGGCGCTGGAGTTCGCCTTCCATTGGGAATTGCAGTCGTTACAGTGGATTACGGTTTTGCAAATTTTGAACGACTCGGTTCAGCTCACAGGTTTTCAATTATATTCGGAATGTATTGAGATGAGATATTTAATAACAGGATTAATATTAACTGCGCTTGTAATTTCGTGTACAGATAAATTCGATAAGCCTGATAATTCAGTTGCTCCGGGCGATATTGTTTTTAGCGATACTGCATATATACAGCAATTTCCGGTGTGGGATTATTTTAATAAACCACAGGATTTGATTGTTGGAAGAGAACCGTTTCTTTACGTTGCCGATACTGAGAACGATAGAATCGTTATGATGGATGAATCCGGAAGGATACTTGGGATAAAATCAGTGAAGCGCCCAATTGCACTCGCGCAGGATTTCAAATTCAATTTATTGGTTTGTGCAAAATTTGATACAGTAATTTCCGGAAGTGCTGCCACGTATAATGCAGTTTATAAATTGGACTTAGCTTCGGTGAATCACCAAATCACAAATGCAAAATTGGTCAGGATTCTTCCGAAAACAACATTCGACCTGCTGCGTCCCGACAGAGAATACACGGGCGTTGCAGCCTTTTATGATAACTCATTTATTGTTTCCAGAAGGGGACCGTCTAACGCAACTCTGGTAGATCCCGATAACGCTATATTGAGGTACAAAGTTAAAACGCTTGCTAACGGTAGTAAGAGAGATACTTTAATCGGTAAAATTCCTCTATTTGAACCGGAGGGAACCGGGCTGCTTTCCTCGAATAAAATTAGTTCTTTAACGGCGCTTAGCGGCAACAGATTTGATTTTATTGCGACATTAATAGGAAACACGAGTTTTAAAACTCAGTGGCTAAGATATTTCGATTCCGAGGATTTCCAAGGTTATAGAAATAATCTCGCTCCTTTCTACACGGATATTATGAAGGTAAACAAATTCGGCAAACCCGAGGATGTGGAGATTGATAAATCAAACAACATCTATGTAGCCGATGCTGCAAAAGACAGCATTTACAAATTCAATTCCTTCGGCGATGAAATGGAATCATTCGGAGGATCAGACGTTTTCAGTTCGCCTCATTCTGTAGCTCACTTCGATAGAACTCTTTATGTCGTTGATACTGATAATAATAGAATTTTGAGGTTCATTCTTTCAACAGATATAGATTAGCGGAGCCTAATTAGATTAAAAATTTTAGCTAAGTTGGTCTCTCCAGGCATTGGCAATTCCTGTATTTGAAATCGATGAAGCATAGTTGAGTCCACTCTGAAAAGTCATATTGTTATTAACCCCACGTTTTAACGTGGGGTTAA
>JAHJTX010000239.1 GCA_018829545.1 Bacteroidota bacterium
TGCAAGCTGGGATGATTACTGGTTTTTGAAAAACAATTACTATGTGTATCACGAAACAGATCAGGATATTTTCCATTGGATTCCTTTCGATTACGATAACTCATTCGGAATAGATTTCGGATTTAAGTCGGATTGGTCAACAGTAAATCCATATAATTTTGGAACGATAGATAGAACACCTCGTCCGCTAATTGAAAAAATTCTTGAGAACAATGAATTGCGAAATCTTTACACTCATTTTTTAACCTTTTATAATGACAGCGTTTTTTCGCTCAACCATTGGGAACAAAGACTTGACAGCTTAAAATCATTGATAACTCCCTTTGCCATTGCCGATACTTTTAGAACGATGGATTACGGTTTTTCAATCGGCGATTTCTTTGCTTCGTTTGAGTCAACTAGTTTCAGTAAACGCCCAGCGCAAAAGTCTATTAAGGAATTTGTTAAATCGCGCAATCAATCTCTCGGAAGTCAAACTAGTTATCGTACTTCCGCCCCAATTGTTTATCATTTTGATTGGTCTCCTCGGACTCCGGGTTCAAATGACTCTGTGCTCGTTGAAACCGCTTTCTTTCATCCTTCCGGAATAAAGAGCGCAAAAGTGATTTTATACGATAGCGCTTGGGATGAGATTGGGAATATTGATTTGAAGTACTCACCGCGTAACTCAAAAAAAGTAAGAGACAACGACAGATGGATTGCATCATTGCCTCCATTCAGCTCACTTAAATACGCAAGAATAAAAGTTCGTGTCGTATCATCTGATGATAAAACTGCGGATTATCCAGCTCTCGGTACAGAAATTAAATTCGTTACTCATCAGCCAGGCAGATTAGTAATAAATGAAATTATGGCGAAGAATGATGCGGTTAACACGGACGAGAGCGGTGAATATGATGATTGGATTGAAATTTATAATTCGTCCACCGCTGAAATAAATATTGCCAATTACTATTTAACTGATTCAAAAAATAATCTAACTAAATGGAAATTTCCGGCTTCTGGTTTGTTATTAAATCCGGATGAATATTTACTGATATGGTGCGATGGGGAGGATTCGTTTGATCTTCATACCAATTTCAGTTTAAATGCTGATGGTGAATTTATTGCATTGCTAAAACCCGATGGCGTTACAATAGTTGATTCAATTACGTTTCCCGCTGTTGAATCGGACATTTCGTTTGGACGGAATATTGATAATGGTTCATGGATATTTATGAATCCTACGCCCTCAGCGCAGAATGTAAATATTGTTGGAGTAGATAATAATTTTGAAAAACCGATCGATTATAAAATTTCGGCGTATCCAAATCCGTTCAATCTGAGTACTACTATTAGATTCACTCTTCCAACAGTAATCAATTCCGGCAATCATAAAGTTAAACTAATAATATATGACGCACTTGGAAGGGAGATTGAAACGTTAGTGAACTCAAGACTTAAAAGCGGGAGCCACGAAATCATGTTTAATGCCGAATATCTATCCAGCGGTTTGTACTTTGCCCGCCTCTCAGTAGGAAAGTTCAACAAAGTCATTAAACTGGCTTTTATAAAATAGTGCCAAATGTCCCCTCAGAAATGATTAAATTTCAAAAAACTGAGGAGACAAATGGAACTAAGAAGAACAGAAAAAAGCAGAAGGCAAATAAAAAGCAGCGAGGGAGAGTTCATATGGGAGTTAAAAAACTCATATGAACTTTCTCCAAAGCTGAGTGAGCAGATACTGATAACAGCCAAAGAAAGTTTGATACGGGATTATCATTTGAAGGAAGGGCAGATCGAATTAACGGTAATCGGGCTAGAAGAGAGGAGTGGGAAACTGATTGAGAAGATGCAGAAGAAGAAAGTGAGACTAACCGTAGATAATGGACTGGAAGATATAGAGACGAAAAAAGAATACGGACGGATAGGCTTACGAGAAATCAAGATACAGCGTTTAACAGAAGAAGCGATAGAGCAAGGGGGAATATTAAGTCAGGAAGATATCAGCAAATATTTGTCAATCAGTATAAGGACAGTAAAGCGGGATATCAGCAAGATAAAACAACGAGGGATAGAAGTCGTGACGAGAGGGTATCTTCATAACATCGGCAGAGGGCAAACACATAAGGTAAAGATAAACGGGATGTACTTGGATGGAAAGACCTATAGTGAAATAAAATTAACCGCCAGACATAGTTCAGGAGCAATAAAGCGATACTTAGAAAGTTTCACAAAAGTATTGATGGCGCAAAGCAAAGGGATATATGAAGGAAAAGCAATCAGCGCGGTAACGGGAATCAGTGAAGGCTTAGTAAAGCAGTATTTAGCGTTGATAAGAGAGAGCAAAAAAGATAAAACAAGAAGCGAAAATTTAGAGAATCTGATCAAGAGAAACAGTTATCGAGAAGGAGTAAAAAAAACAGCAAAGAGCTATTCAGAGCCTCAGGCAGCTATGATGGGAGGCTTTTAATGAGCTTGAATCCAACAAGAGACAGATACGAAAGCATAAACAAAAGGAACTTCCGGAGTGCGATAATAAATCTGTTAGAGAACGAATATAAAATAATGGGGTCAAGAAAAATCCTTCAGATACTGGCAGATGACATAGAGAACCTGCACCGGGAATATTATCCATTAAGGAACCAGGTAGGATTTGGAGAAATAGTATTCACAACAACCAAAGACGATGGGCAACGACAAAGCTATGGAAAGAAAACAGAAGATTACGGAACAACAACAGTAGTATTGCCGCTAATAACCAAAGATGTAGAGCGAAGGATCTATTACAAGAAGGGGGACAGGAACAGCAACTATAAGCACAGAGAAGCAAGAGATATAGAAACGATGGTAAGGCTGCTGAAGAGTGCAAAGAGTCAGGGAGGATTATTAAGCGGCGCAGAGCTGAGTGTGTTGGTGAATAGAAGTTTAAGTACAATAAGAAAATATCTTGATGCCTATACCAAAAAGACGAAAGAGATATTACCGTTAAAAGGATATGTGTTGGATCAAGGAAGCTTACCGACACATAAAGGAATAATAATCAGTTTATATGAACAAGGAATAAGTCCTGCGGATATAGTATTAAAAACCGGACATAGTCAGGATGCAGTTGATAGATACATAAAACATTATGAACAGATAAAGAAGCTGATAAGAAAAGGAATGGATGAAGTAGCGATAAAAGAAATAACGGGAAGATCAATGAAAGTTGCAAGAGAATACATTAAATTATACACTGACTTAAATCCTGAGGAAGGAATAAACAACTTAAAAAAACCTCAGGGGACAAATGGCACTATAGTAA
>JAHJTX010000401.1 GCA_018829545.1 Bacteroidota bacterium
ACAAAGGAAGTTAAATTTGAAATGGATGCAAACCAGCTTCTGCGAAAGAAATACATAATAGAGACTGTTGAAGTGTACGGCTTGGAGGTTGGAACAAAGAGAACTTTGAGCGGAGCTTTATCGGAGGAAGAAAAACAAACATCAACTTTATTAGCTGCAGAAGAATCAATTAAAAAAGCTGCAGACGAAGCATTCAAACAACTTGCGGAAACTACTCCTATTTTTGATCTCGTTAAATTGCGCAAAGATTTTAAGCCGGATAGTTTGATAAAAATTCTTGATATAAAAACCATTGCACATCTTGATTCCACAAAGAACCGGCTCTTAGCTTATTCGCAGCAATGGAATAATGTTCTTAACGATATTGAGACATCAAAGTTAAAAGCCGCGGATATTGCCTCCAAAATAAAAGCGATTAATCCCTCCACCCTAAATAACGAGCAAAGTATTTTAGCCGCCATCGGAACTGTGGATAACTCTTACAAATCTTTGAATGAAATTAAATCTTCGTTCGATAACAGATATGCATCAATCAACACTGATATAAAAAGTATTTCGTCTTCAGTAAATTCTATTGACGATATAATTAAACGCGATTTTCAGAATTTGAAAGATATGGCGCGACTGCCCAGCATCAATACACCCAGTATCGCGAATCTTCTTGTTGGTAATGAAATGTACAAAAGGGTTATGGGTTATATCGGGTACACGGATATGGCGCGTTCGAATGTAAAGAAATATTCACCCGAACCTCAATACGAAAAAAAGAAGCGTTTTGCAGGACAAGACATTGATTTTTATTCGCCTCAGGCATATCCCAATTTGTGGATTAAGCAAATTATAATTCAAGGCGGCGAAAAAGCCGGCAGCGACTTTGACGGCAAAGGCGAAGTGAAAAATATTTCCGATAATCAAAACATTACGGGCGAACCGATTACAATTAATCTTAGCGGTAAACTGAAAGACAATAAATCAATCTCATTGACAGGATTGATTGACAGAAGAAAAGATTCTCCCGTTGATGAATACACCGCTAATTTTACGGGACTTACTTTCGATGAATTCAATTTGGGGAAGAGTAGTTTTCTTCCTTCTAAAATCAAGAATGCAATTGCAGATACAAAATTGAAAATATCAATGCCAGGCGATAGACTAGATGCGAACATTGATTTTAATTTGAGCAATCTTTCATTAGTATTTGAAAGTGAACCGAAAAACATTTTTGAAAGCATCGTTAAAAATGTTTTAAAAAAGGTCAACGCATTCAATGTAAATGTGAGAGTCTGGAATACAAAAGAGAGTTTTCAAATCGCGCTTGCAACGGATCTTGATGCAAAAATAGCGAGCGGATTAAAGGAAGTTGTTGGCGAAGAGCTTGCTAAATTTCAAAGTCAATTAAAAGCAAAATTCGATTCATTCATCGCAGAAAAAAGAAGTGAGTTTGGAAAAATATATAACGATAAACTTTCAGAAGTACAGGGAAAGCTGGGACAATATCAGACTCTTTTCAGCGAACAAACCAATATAGTTGACCTAAAGAAAAAGGAACTTGAAGACAGGCTGGCACAGGAAAAAAACAAATTCATAAATCAGCAGATTCAAAATCTGATTAAGCCTTAGAAAATTTGTAAAAATAGATCAATTTAAAATTGAGGTCGTTTTGAAACTAAAAATGAAGAAAGAATTCTTGAAAATAATTGCTGCAATTGTGTTCATTTTTCTTTGTGCTCAGCCGCATGACGCACAAACAATTAGTTCTCCGGATAGGAAAATGAAACTCAATTTCAAACTAAATCCCGCGGGCGAATTGTTCTATTCGCTCTCGTTCAATAGAAGTTCGGTTATAAAATCCAGCAAGCTTGGAATTGAATTGAAGAACGATTCCGGATTTATAAATGGTTTCACGCTTAAGAGTGCAGACACTTCAACTTTTTATGAAGAGTGGCAGCCAGTTTGGGGGGAAGAAAATGTAATTGTAAATAATTATACTGAACTAAGAGTTTCGCTCGTTCAAAAACAAAAATCAAACCGCCGGATGAATATCGTTTTTAGGTTATTCAATGATGGACTGGGCTTGCGTTATGAATTCCCGCGGCAGGAAAATTTAACATACTTCACTGTATCTGAAGAGAAAACAGAATTTAATCTTACCGGGGATCATAAAACTTTTTGGATTCCAGGCGATTATGATTCGCAGGAGTATACTTACACTACTTCAAAATTAAGTGAAATTGATGCGGCAATTGGAAATAATTTTTCCGAAATCGGAGTGAAATCGTTCGGTCCTTCCAATATGGTTCAAACGCCGTTGATGCTGACAACCGATGAAGGGCTTTACATCAATATTCACGAAGCTTCTCTGCTCGATTATCCTGCGATGTATTTAGTCGTTAATAAAAAAGATTATTCGCTTACTACGACGCTATGCCCTGATGCACTGGGAAACAAAGCTTATCTTCAAACTCCATTTCAAACTCCCTGGCGCACAATTATTGTAAGCAATAAAGCTGAAAATATTCTTGCGTCAAGAACCATTCTTAATCTAAATGAACCTTGCACATTCGATGACGTTAGCTGGATTAAACCGCAAAAGTACATCGGTATTTGGTGGGGAATGCACGTTGGTGTTAATACCTGGAATTATGCGGATGAAACAAACATAAAACTGAATTTAGTTGATTGGTCAAAATTAATTCCTAATGGTATACACGGCGCTACAACCGGAAATACAAAACGGTACATTGATTTTGCCGCCGAGCATGGTTTTGACGGCGTTCTAGTTGAAGGCTGGAATGTCGGTTGGGAGGACTGGTTCGGCGCGTGGAAAGAGGAAGTGTTTGATTTTGTTACTCCATACCCTGACTTTGATATTGATGAATTAAATTCATATTCGAAGCAGAAGGGCGTAAAATTAATTATGCATCATGAAACTTCTGCTTCCGTTACGAACTACGAAAGAAGAATGGACGAGGCGTTCCGTTTAATGAAAAAGTATGGTTACGATGCAGTAAAAACCGGATATGTTGGAAGGATAATTCCTCGCGGTGAGCATCACGACGGACAATGGATGGTGAATCATTACACAAGAGTTTTGGAAAAAGCTGCAGAGTATAAAATCAGTATTGACTCTCACGAATCTGTTCGGTTAACGGGACTGCACAGAACTTATCCGAATTGGATAGCCGCAGAAGCTGCGAGAGGCAACGAGTTTAATGCATGGAGTTCAGGTAATCCGCCTGAGCACGAAACGATTCTTCCATTTACAAGATTGATGGGCGGACCAATGGATTATACTCCCGGAATATTTCAAATCAAAATGGACTATTATAAACCGGGAAGTGATATGCAGGTGCATACAACATTGGCAAAGCAGCTTGCGCTTTATGTTACTATGTACAGTCCATTGCAAATGGCTGCCGATTTAATTGAAAATTACGAGCGCTTCCCCGACGCATTTAATTTTATTAAGGAAGTGCCAGTAGATTGGAGTGAGACCAAAATTCTTGATGCCGAACCGGGCGATTATATTGTTACTGCAAGAAAGGACAAACACTCTAACAATTGGTTTATCGGAGCAATAACGGATGAGGAGAATAGAGAATTTGAATTACCCCTTTCTTTTCTAAACGATGGAAATTACAACTGTACTTTTTACCAGGATTCGGATAATGCTCATTGGAAGGATAATCCAATGTCGTATTTAATTGAAACGAGAGTCGTAACAAAAAATGATTCGATCAAATTAAAGCTCGCTAATGGCGGCGGCTGCGCAGTTGTTCTTAAACCGATGTAATAAAGACAACATCGTGCCAGGAAATTTTTAACTACAGAAGAATGCCGCCGAGTTTCAGCAATTCTATTTCAAGATTTTTAATTGCCGTCTTTAATTCGGTGATATTATTTTTACTCCGGATAAGATTCAACTGCGGCTCTCTGAACTGTGTTAGAGTAACTTTCCCTAAATTGAAAAGTTCATTCGTGCGCTCAAAGTTCAATTCAGCCGTTTCAAAGAAGCACAACTGATAAATTAACCCACGACTTAAGTCGTGGGTTAATAACAACTTAGAGAATTGGTAAACCGTTTCAACGGTTTTCAATTCTTTCTCAAATTCGATTTAAGTACCTTTTTGCAGTGGACTCATTTATGAAAGGGGCTGTCAATACCGCCATTATCTTTATAAATTTGATTTATTCTCCAACCTTAAAACCAAATTTTGCAATCTCCTCTGTTCAATGATAGAAGGTTCAACGTCTTCTTGAGTAACATCTGCGTTTCCTCTAATCCTCGATATAAACACTTTTAATTTATTCGCCAACACAAGAAGCGATGGAATCATTACGAGCGTGAGCAGCGTACCAAGAAGCAAGCCGTATGCGACGGAAATTGCCATTGGCGATAAAAATTGCGCTTGAATGCTCGGTTCAAAAATTAGGGGCGCTAGTCCGGCAATTGTTGTAATGGAAGTTAGTATCACGGGTCTAAATCTGTTCAATCCGGCATTCCTCAAAGCTTCCTCAAATTTCTGCCCTTCGGCTAAATATCTATTGAACGCGGTAATAAAAACCAGCGAGTCGTTTATAACAATACCCATCAAGGCAATTGCGCCGAAACCGGAAAGAATGCTAAAGATGTAACCTTGAATAAAATGTCCCCACATAACGCCAATGATGGAAAATGGAATTAATACATACACAACTGCCGCCTGCAAAAATGAGCGGAATGTAAAAACCACAAGCATAAACATTAACACTAAGAATGAAGGAACAATTCTTATCATAGATTTAAATGTTTTCCCAGATTCTCTGCTCTCCCCTTCGAACTGCCAAGAAACGTCAGGATATTTCTTTTTAAATTCGGGCTGAATATTATTTTTAATATTTGCCAGAATGTTTGTCACCGATTCCTGCTTTGAAACCAAATCAGCTTCTACTTTAATTATTCGCTGTCCGTCAATATGATTTATTGAAAGTATTCCCCGTTCAAGGGAAATATCTGCAATTTCGCTTAATGGAATTTCTTTTCCTCCGGCAAGCCGGATTCTCATGTTTTTCAATTGATCAATTTCTTTTCTTTCTTCTTGGGAATAGCGGACCCAAATTTTAACTTCATCAATTCCGCGCAGAAGCCGCTGTGCTTCCTGACCGAAAAATCCTGCTCGAACTTGATTCATAACTGCAGCAGTTGTGATTCCCAAATTGTAAGCGTTTTCGTTTAATTTAATTTTTACTTCCTTTAAACCCGGCGGGTCATTATCCACAATGTCCTTTAGAGTGGATATTTTTTGCAGTTCATCTTTCAACTCATTTTTAGCTTCGCGAAGTTGTTTTAAATCAGCGCTTTGCAGAGCTATTGAAACAGGCATACCGAAGAAATTACCACCGCCTATTTGAAGCTTGTCCGCATTTTTAATTGTTCCAACTTTATCGCGTACTAAGGCTCTGAACTTTGTGTTATCCCACACCCGCTCTTCGCTGCCGACAAGGGAAACACTTATTCTGCCTGTGTGAGTATTGGGACCAACGCTTCTTACAACTGTCTGAACTAATTGTACTTCTTCAGGAAACTCCTTTGAATACTCTTGATCAGCTTCCCAAACTTTTTTCTCGATGTAAGTTAATATGCTGTCTGTAATCAGATCGTTTGTGCCTGAGGGCAGCTCTAATGTAATCTGCACATTGTTGTTTTCGATATTAGGGAAAAAGGTTGTTTTTAGAATATTTCCCTTTAACGCTCCAATAGTAATTATAAAAAGCGCGATTGGAATTGCTAAAATTATAAAAGGATGTTTTATGCTGTAGTTCAATGCCGGTTTATAAATTCTATCCCTATTAAAATTGATGAACTGCTCTGCTTTTAGAAGTATTATATTTTTCCTTGATCCGTTTTTCTTACGGTTTTTAATGTGAGCAATGTGTGCGGGAAGAATTATCATTGCTTCCAGCAGCGAGAATCCCAGCGTGCCGGCAACCACAAAGGTTAAGTCCTTTGCTCTATCGCCAAGCGCTCCTTCAAGGAAAAAAAATATTAGAAAAATTAAAATTGTTGTTGTTACGCCTGTAATAACCGATGGTAACACTTCAATCGTACCATCAACGGCTGCCTTTATCGGCGGTTCACCTTTCTCTAAATGACTGTAAATATTTTCCGCAACTATTATTCCATCGTCAACCAGAATTCCTATTACGAGTATCATCGCTAAAAGTGACATTACGTTTAGAGTTAAACCATACATCGGCGCCAGCGCAAACATGCCAAGGAATGAAAGAGGAATTGAAATGGATACCCAAAAAGAAATTTTTGGACTAAGAGACAAACCCAAAAACAATACGACAAGGAAAATTCCGATCATCCCATTGTTTTCTAGAATCGTTCTTCGATCTCTGATAGTTTGGGAACCGTCTCTTGTAATACCTAACTGCACATCGGCGTGTTTGGAATTAAATTCTTCGAGATATTCCTTAACTATATCTGTTATTATAAAAAGGTCTTCATCATTAGTTTTTTGAAGTTCAACAATTATGGACTGCTTGCCATTGAAATATGAACGGTTGGGATTTTCACTCCACTTTTCCGAAACAGAAGCAATATCTTTTAACCGGATAACGGTTCCGTCGCTTGTAGTTTTCAGCACCTGATTCTTTAATTCATCGGCATAATATTTTTTATTATCAGCCCTAATCAGCAGCTCTTCCAAATCACCTTTTATTTTGCCGCCGGTTATTTTAACGTTTGCTGCGCTGATTGCTCTGGCTGCTTCATCAAATGTTATTCCATAAGCGCGCAAATCATTTTCGTTAAAACTCACTTCAATTTCTTCTTCCGGGAAGCCGGAAATTGTCAACTTTGAAATTCCATCTTTGGCAAGCAATTCTCTTTCAATTCTTCTGGCGTAAGTTTTTAATTCTCTTAACGACAGATCTCCGTGAACGGCAAAACTGATAACAAAATCCCGCGGCTCCTGCTTGTAAACATTAAGCCTTTCCATTCCCGCAGGGAAAGAACTTATGCTGTTCACTGCGCTTTGAATATCCTGAATTACAATATTCGCATCCGCGCCTGATTGAAGTTCCACAGAAATTGAAGCAGAGTTCTCTAGTGAAACTGAAGTAGTGCGGTCAACTCCGGTTATTCCCTTAATTGCATCTTCAATTTTAGTTGTAATGCCTTCTTCAATTTCTTCGGGAGAGGCGCCAAGATAGGATGATGTAATATTTATAAACTTTGATGGCTGATCCGGGAAAAAAGTTGTTTTGGTAGTAATAAACGAGAAGATGCCGAACACTGCTATTAGCGCTAATATCGAATTGCCAAGCACCTGATATCTTACAAAATATTCAATGAGTTTCTTCATAATTTTTCCATAATGACGGTTGAGTTATCTTCCAAGCCGGCTACATAAAAATACGATGGATCCCTGTCAACAATTTCTACCTCAACAATCTTCTCAGAATTATTCAATTGAATTTTTACCTGGTTATTGTTTATTGCATTCTGAGGAACTTTTGCTGATTTAGTTTTATCCTTTGCTTTAATTTCGACAATAAAAAACATTCCATCTTTAATTCTCTTATCGCCGGATTGAATATAAATTTTAACGCTTTGACTCTCTTTATCAATCGTTTGATTCACTCTAACGACTTTGCCATCAATTATTTTACCGCTTCCGTTGGATTTGAGAGAGACCTTGGTTCCCTTTTCAATAAGACTCAATTCGGAAATCTTTACCGCTGCTTCCATTTCAAATAGATTTGTATTTATAAACTCGCCAAGTTTTTGTCCGTTACGCACAAGCGTTCCGGGATTAATATTTGCCTGAGTAACAACGCCATCATAAGGAGCGGGAATAGAGTATTTACCAAATGTTGCTTCCATACTTTTTATATCGTAAAACAGCTTGAAAATATTATTCGAAGCTATGTAATATTTTTCCCTTTCTGAATTTATAATAGGAAGGTTTCTAAGTGAATTTGTGATGTTATAATTTGATAAATATTCATTCCACTTTGCGTACTCTTGAGGAAAATCAAATTTCAAAGCGGGAAGCAGCAAAGTAAGCTGATTCAGCAAACTACTTTTTTGTGCGTATAAAGAGTTTTTGTAAACATTATCGTCAATCGATAAAAGAATTTCTCCCTTGCTGAATGTCTTACCCGGGCGAAATTGTGAAGAATCCTGATTAAGCACACCGCTGACCTCTGCATACAATTCAATTTTTTCGAAAGAGTACATCCTTCCGCTGGTATTTATGGTTTTGGTATGATATTCATTCTTTACTTTAAATGTTTCTGCAGGTATCTGCGGCGGGTTAAATTTTGCCCGTAAGTTGTCCTTATTCTGCAAGCTAAGTATATTACCTATAACTACAGCAGAAAGAATAATTCCAATAACAATTATTAGGTTAATCCATTTTTTCATTTATATCCTCTCATAAATTTTAGTCTAATTCCAGACTGGGAACTTTAATTTTGATCTATTGAATGGCAAAATTACACAAAAAAGGCACTAGTTTTCTACAGCAGTCAATAAATTCTTAATCGTTAATTAATAACAATTTGTTTACTCACAAAGTTTTGTTTTAGACAATATTCGTTCACAATAAATTCCCTCTGCGGGTGTTTTTGGGGCAGAGAAAACTTTTTAAGTCTGCGCTCATGAAAATTATTCACTCAGAATTATTATTTCCATTTCGGTTATTTACAAACAACAAATAATTAAGGAAAGTTCGATGCAATATTTATACGTGCGCTAACAGGTGAATAATTTTGATGAGTGGTATTCAATTTTCAAGTCGCTTGAGGAAGCTCAGAAAACGGTTCGTTCTACTCATTTAAAACAACTTGGGATTCTGCTGATAAAGACACAATTATTTGTCTATCAGAAATTGAAGCCATTGAAAAAGCAATGGAGTTTACTTCCGCTCCCGAAGTAAATTAAGCGCAAATGGAATCATGGAAATGATAGATTATCAATATGGCTTAATTACTCACCTGCAAAATCAATACGAGCATAAGTGCAGCCTTCTTTATGAAATTTGATAATGCATCATTATGTTTGGGTATTCGTTTATTAATAATTGCTGGTCAATTTTGAGGCGGAATTAACACTCTCTGACTAATAAATATCAGTCGTTAGAAGATGCAAAAGAAGTATTGGGCGAAGCAGCAAATATCAGTTCATTGTTTATAGGATTTCAGAAACATTTGTATCGGAAGCGCGTGGCTTGATAACTAGAGTTATGCAGTAATTTGGAAATTGGCTGTAAAACGTTGTGGAGAATTGTAAAAAAAGGACTCAAATGAAAAAAGATTTTGAGAACAACAGACCGGAAGGATTTAATAGTAATGAGGATAAGTTTTTGGTCCCATTAATACTTGGGCTTGAAAAACTAATTAAAAATACTCAAACTCAATATCTTCATGACATTATAAAGTTAGACAAAAAACAAAGGCAACTATTATCAACTCTGCTAATAGAATTTGCCGAAGATTTGCATAATAATATTGGGCTGTGGAATAGTGTAGAGTATTACAATAAACAATTGTTCAATACGCCCTTGCCACTCTTTGTTAACAGCGAAAATGAAATACAACAACTGTTTGATGTAAGCAGAATTAAATGCTTTATTCACACCCTCTTCTTTGAGTTTGAACCGGATTTAAGTTTAGCCCCTAGACACAAAGATTTAGACTTGCTTGCAAAAAATATTTCTGCATTTTTATCCGAGAAATTTAAGACCATTCCAAAAATTACAAGTATAAAAGAGTTTTTATCACAACCCAACGATTTATGCTGGGATGTTAAACGGAAGTTATTCTGGGTTGGCACAAATTCATATTTATTTAGGACTAGTTTTTATAGATATATAGACGAAAAGAATAAAGGGAAAATAGAAATCTCATCAATTGACGATTTTATTTGCCAGGAAAATACTATTTGGTCAGGGTTGGGAGTCATAGATGTATTGGCTAAAACTCTTGATTTGCCTCGTAAAACGGCCAATGATGTAAGGAGTTGGTATGAACGCTATGTTTCATACTACCGTGTTATCTCATCAACAGACAACAGTTTGACGTTGGAAAATATTATCAATGAAACTCAGTATATCGTGCGTTCGGATAGTAAGATAAATAAAGTATTTAAAGTCGACAATATTATTTTGGGAGGACTTGTTCCTTATGGCGGTTTCTGGTACTGGTCTGGCGTACAGCATATTTGCGGCAAATTAGACATAAATATTATTGATAAATTCAAAAGGGAGTTTATTAGAAATTCTTCAAGAATAGTATACCGTTACGACAAACAACTTTTAGCCAAAGCCAAAGAAAGTTTGCGGACACATCATCAAGAATTCATCGCTTTTTTCGGCGGTGAATTTGTAACATTTAAGGATGGACTCTCAATGGCTGCTGCATTGCAAAAGAAGGATAGAGAGAAATTCGAATCGCTACCACAAGATGAATTAGAAGCGCATATGAAAAAACACGGGTTAAAAAATCCTTTTCCTAGAATGGAATTGCCTAATGATTTACTTAATTCAGAAAATGGAGTAGGCGTATTTTTTAATTCTGATGAAGGGATTGAATTGATGTTTCATTTTAATGATCTACAAAGTGGATTAAAAAAAGAGGGTGAAGATTTAACAGAAGATGAATATGAAGCAATTAGAGAATTTATTACCTCTGACGCTATTAGTCCAAATTTTGTGAGAACAATGGTAGAGCGGTATGGAGCTAAATCAATAAACGGTTCTTTTTTAATAAATTCAGAAATTGGCGTAGATTATTTATTACATAGGCACAAAGGACAATATTTTAGAAATATATATCCCAAAATAACAATCCTAGATTAATAAGCCAACGATGGCAATATTCGATGATAGTTTCAAGGGTTTTCGAGACTCATCTGACGATTTTGGGATGATCCGATGTAATCGTATCTCTGCGGTACTTTCGCAACCGTCTAATCCAAAACTTTAGTTGGCTTTAAAGTAATTATGTGCGGGCACAAATTGTCCGTTGCGTCTACAGATCAAATCCGGATCGCAGCCGATGGTGAAAGACATAGTAACTCCAATTAGTTGTTAGTTACTACATTTTTCCCTTTAAAAAAACTAAAGGAAAAAATGAATAATGAATATCGAACAAGGAATTTCGAACAATGAAGTTGAAATACAGATTGCTTTCACTTCGAAATTCATTATTCCTTATTCAATATTCGATATTCAATTATCGTTAACATGTTATTACTAACGACTCTCTAAGAGCCTATTCTTATGCCGAAATACTTAGATGTAGTGAATTTAGAATGTTAGACTTAATGAAATCATTTTTATAATTTTGATAATGACTTTACGTCCATGACAATACAATGTATAACATATGCAAGTAATACTCCCATCTTGAAGTCAACATATCGGGTGTGGAGAGTTTTTATTAAGGTAAGTTAACCAATTAGAGACGATCAATGAGAGAGAAAAACACAACTTCATATCATGCTAAATATTATGCTTATGAACTAACAAAAAGTTCACCTTCGGATAGTATTCAAAAGCTAGTCACCTCATTAATGGATGCTCACTGAAAATCTGGAAAAAGAAAAACAAATCATTCTCTGCTCCAATAAGCAAAGGAACTCCAAATATTTGTATGCTTAGTTCAACAAACTTGAATGCTGGGCTGATGATCTTAAAGGTAGTTTGGAACTTGAACTTAAAGAATTAGATCGTGAAAGTGGTGTTAAGAAATCCAATGCTGGAAAGATTCTGAACCTTGAAGAAAAAGTTGCAGCACAAAGAGAAATTAAGGATATGGAGAAAAAGAGAAGCGAACTTCGCCGTAATCTCTTCACGGCTCAAAATGAAGTTGATAAACGAAAAGAAAGAATAATTGGAAATATTGAAGCAAGGTTGCAGCAGAAAATAGAAACAAAAGAACTATTTACAATCAGATGGACATTAATTTCATCACCGGTTTAATAAGAATTTTTAAAACAAGAGCCGCCCAGTTTTCTTGAGCGGCTCCGTAACTACATTAACACTTGGTTAATAACTCAAGTTGACCGCCAAATATCTCGGAATTAGAAAACCGTTGAAACGGTTACAAAAATATTGGTTTTTGTCTTATCAACCCACGGTTTAAATCGTGGGTTAA
>JAHJTX010000240.1 GCA_018829545.1 Bacteroidota bacterium
AGTCTTCCGAACCAAAATTTATTGAATTGATTTTCAGCGGAGAAAACAGAAGAGAAAAATTAGTGCTTTAAATAATCTTTCAAATACATCCCTGTGTATGAAGCGGTTGCCTTCACTATTTCTTCGGGCGTTCCAACGGCAACAATTTCGCCGCCCTTTTCTCCCGCGCCGGGACCTAAATCAATAATGTAGTCCGCACATTTAATCACATCCAAATTGTGCTCGATTATTACAACCGAATTATTAGTTTTTAGCAGAAGATTAAAACAACTCAAGAGTTTGTTGATGTCCTCAAAATGCAATCCGGTAGTCGGCTCATCAAATATGAATAGCGTGCGTTTATTTATTTTCTGCGCAGATAGATGTAACGCAAGCTTAATTCTTTGCGCCTCACCGCCGGAAAGAGTGTTTGATGGCTGCCCTAATTTTATATACCCCAAGCCAACATCGTTTAGGACTTTTAAGTATTTGGAAATTTTCGGATTGCTTTCAAAAAAATTAAAAGCTTCTTCAACGGTCATAGCGAGTACGCTAACAATATTTTTACCGCGGTATGTTACTTCGCGAAGTTCTTTTTTGAATCGTGTTCCTTTGCACACTTCGCACTCAAGATACAGGTCAGCCAAAAACTGCATTTCAATTTTTACATATCCATCACCCTGGCATGTGTCGCACCTTCCTCCCGGCACATTGAAAGAGAAATATCCAGGCTTATATCCACGCGAACGCGCTTGAGGAGTAGACGCAAACAATTCTCTGATGTGTTCATATCCCTTTACGTAACTAATTGGATTTGAGCGCGGAGATTTGCCAATTGGAGTTTGATCTACAATTTCAATTTCGTCAATATGACGCGCTCCCTCTAACGAAAGAAACTTTCCCACATTCGGCGGATTGCCGCCAAAGGATTTGGAAATCCCTCCATAGAGAACATCGTGAATTAATGAGCTTTTTCCAGAACCGCTTACTCCGGTTATAACCACAAATTTTTTGAGAGGTATTTCAAGTGAGATGTTTTTTAAATTATTCTCAGAAGCGCCGATAATATTTATTGAGTCTGTCTTTTTTGTGTTTCTTTTTTCGGGCAATGGAATTGAGATTTTGCCGGATAAATATTTGCCGGTTAACGAAGCTTCGTTTTCAATAAGCGCGCTGTATTCCTGTATCGCAATTATTTCGCCGCCGTGTGAACCCGCACCAGGACCCATGTCAACAATTAAATCAGCCTCTCTCATCATTTCCGAATCGTGCTCTACTACTAAAACGGAGTTGCCGATATCGCGGAGAGATTTAAGTATTTTAATTAATCTGAGGTTGTCTTTCGGATGCAGCCCGATACTCGGTTCATCTAGCACGTATAATGTTCCCATTAGAGCGGAACCAAGCGAAGTTGCAAGATTTATTCTCTGCATCTCACCGCCAGAAAGCGTGCTGCTCAAGCGGTCTAGTGTTAAATAGCCAAGCCCAACGTCGTTTAAAAACACCAATCGTTTTTCAATCTCTTTAAGTACACGCTCGCCGACGGCGCATTCATAGTCGGTTAATTCTATGCCTCTAATAAACTCGTGTCCTTTTTCAATTGACATTGAAACTATTTGATCGATTGAAAAGGAATTAACTTTTACCTGCAAGGCTTCGCGGCGCAGCCTGGAGCCTTTACATGCCGCACATTTTGTATATCCCCGGTATTTACTCAGCAAAATTCTAATGTGCATCTTGTAAACATTTTCCGCAAGTTTTTTGAAGAAAGGCTCTATTCCAATAAAGCCGCCGAAACCACGCCAGATTAAGTTTTTGCTTTCTTCGCTCAACTCATCATAAGGTTTATCGAGATGAATATTTTTTGAAGCTGCAACTCTCACCAAATCTCTTAAATGCTTGCTGTATTTAACTGTGCGCCATGGAGCAATTGCGCCTTGAAGCAAACTCAATTTTGGATTGGGAATTACTAAATCAAAGTCATATCCCATGGTTTTGCCAAAACCCTGACACACAGGGCAGGCGCCGAAAGGATTATTAAATGAGAAAAAACGCGGCTCGGGTTCTTCGTATCTAATTCCGCAGCACTCATAAAATTGATTGAATTTATGAACGGCATTCGATTCGGCATTAACAATTGAAAGACGTCCTTCGCCCTCTTTAAAAATTGTTTCAATTGAATCCGCGACCAATTCGCGCACGCGGCTTTTTTTGGTTTTCACACGGTCTATTATTACAAGTATTTTCTCCTTTGATTTTGGAGCGGTATACTTTTCATTCAAGTCGATCAGTTTTTTGTTGAAGTAGATTCTAAAAAATCCTCGCTTCACAAGAAGATCGAGCTCTTCTTTAATAGTTCGTCCGTCGTGCGAGTGAATCGGAAAACCGAGATAAAATTTTTCACCGTCAGGAAAAGTTTCAAGCCAATCCGAAACGGTTTTAACAGAATCTTTTGTAACCACTTTCCCGCAGTCAAAACAAATTGTTTTTCCAATTCGGGCAAAGAGCAGCCGAAGATAATCATAAATCTCTGTGCTGGTTCCAACAGTAGAGCGGGGATTCCGAACGCCGGCTTTTTGTTCTATTGCAACAGCCGGGCTGATGCCGTAAATGAAATCGACATCAGGCTTATTCATTCTTTCTAAAAATTGGCGCGCGTAAGAAGAAAGAGACTCAACGTATCTTCGCTGCCCTTCTGCATAGATTGTATCAAAAACGAGGGAAGATTTTCCGCTGCCGCTTACTCCCGTAAATACAATTAATTTATTGCGCGGAATCTCGAAAGAGAGATTTTTCAAATTATGTTCGCGCGCACCCTTAACAATGATTTTGCTGTTTTTCTTTGTTTCTTTTATGTCGGACATATCTGCTTTCTAAATTGAGTGCAAAAATACAAAAAAGCACAAACTTGTTTTGTAATGAATTAGTTTCGGGAAGATGTTTTTTGTATAAATTGATGATTAGTTAAAAGCGTTTTCGTAATGAACAATTCTAGGGGCTTCTTTTCCCCTGAACAAAATGGAGATAACGTCCAGACGGCAGTCTTTATCAACAATTTCTCTTTCCATTAAATAAGCTGCCGCAATCTTTTTGATCTGCGCCTGCTTCTTTTTTGTAACCGCATATTCGGGTAAACCGAATTCAAGATTCTTACGGGTTTTAACTTCAATAAAAACGAGCGCGTTTTTATCTTCTGCAACTATATCTATTTCTCCGTGACCGTAACGGTAATTTCTTTCGATTATTTTATAACCTTTTTTCAATATCAAATCACAAGCATAATCCTCACCCGTATTTCCGGTTTTTTGCAGAAACCCGCTTTTCAAATCATCACCGGAGTTTGTTCTTGGGCAGATACTATTTTTCTCAAAAAAGAAATTCTGTGAATATTCGTTACGCCGTAATTTTTAACAGCATCAATGTGCTCTTTAGTGCCGTATCCTTTGTTTTTATGCCACATGTAAATAGGATGCGTTTTAGAATATTCCCTCATAATATTATCTCGCGTAACTTTAGCAATAATTGATGCCGCAGCGACCGAGAATGATTTTGAATCTCCCTTTACAACGCAGTGAGTATTAATGCTGCTTTTAAAAACTTTGTTGCCATCGATCAAAATTAAATCCGGCGTTGGAATTAAACTCTCGGAAGCAATTCTCATTGCTTTTAAAGCTGCTTGAAGAATGTTAATTAGATCAATTTCTTTTTGATCGATAATCCCGATACCATATGAGACACAATTTTTGACAATCCAATGGTAAAGTTCTTCCCTCGATTTTGCAGAGAGTTTTTTAGAATCGTTGATGGCTGGATGAAAAACTTGTTTCTCAAAAATAGCAGCAGCCGCCACAACGGGCCCGGCAATCGGTCCCCGCCCCGCTTCATCAACGCCAGCGATAATATTAATATTCCGTTTCAGAAAGGAGTTGTCAAATAGTTTCAAATTATTGAGGACAGTTCCAGCGTTCTTCATATCAGTATTGATTCCCAAGAAAGATTGCAATTAAGCCAAACACCATGTTTAATTTTAAAAGATTGCTCATGCCTCTAAGTTTTTTTGCGGTTAATTCTCTCGACATTTCGCGCATGAAGTAAACAAACAGTCCGTTTACCAAAGGCATAACTATTATAAAATATTCTATCCGATAAATTTTGAACGCAAATGGAATTGTTGTTATCAGCATCAAAATTATTGTTAATGTTCTTATAAGAGTTAAAGAATTCGTGATTCCATATTTTGACGGAAACGTAACAACTCCATGTGCAAGATCTCCTTTTGTGTCTTCAATATCTTTTACGATCTCGCGAATTAGATTTACGAAAAAAGCGAACACACCGGGAATAATTCCGTTCTCCCAATTTTCCGCAGCAACGCCGCCAAAAATGAATGCAAATCCGGTAAAGAAGGCAACAACAATATTTCCAACAAGGGGAATTCGTTTTAAACTGTACGAATAGAAAAAGATTACCGTGATTGCAAACAGCACAATTGCCAGAGCGTAAATATTAATTAAAAACGCCAAAGCTATTGCAGCAAAAAGCAGAATGAAATAATAAATAAGAGAGCTTTGCTTGCTCATTTTTCCCGAAGGCAATACTCTGCCCGGGCGGTTCACGGCATCAATTTCAATATCCAAATAATCGTTAATAATATTTCCCGAAGAGCCTACAAGCGATCCGCTTAAAGCCGCAAATATTATCAGCATAAAATTGGATTCTGTAATACCGCAAAGCAATCCCGCAACAATTATAGAGAAGAAGGTGATTACGAAATTTATCGGTCGGAGTATAATCAAGTATGGTAACATAGCCGTCAAGTTTAATTAAAATTCATTTAACAAACCAAAGTGTATTTTTCCATCGGAAAAAGAGCCGGCATCGGCAAATGCAAAACTAACCGCCATAACCCCGAGAGCGGTTTCTAAACTTATTCCCATTCCGTAACCCAATTTAAAAGATTCCGCTCGAACAAATGAATCGCTGTCATTTCGCAAATAATAACCCGAATCAAAAAACAGAAATGCGAATGATCTTTTTGTCAACAAATATCTGTATTCGAGGTTAGACCAAAATATTCTGTTTCCAAAAAATTGATTTTCGAGATAACCCCGCAAAGTATTTGTGCCGCCCAATTTGTAAAGATCGCTTATTTCGAACAAATCACTTTTAAGCTCTTTAGCATGAAACCCAAAATGCAAAACCTGTCTAATTATTGGCTGGTAGTAAGCCAAAAAATCAAGTTCAATGCGCTGCAATTCCTCGCTCTTGTTGGCAGCCAAAGGAAGATACAATGCAGGTCCATTAATCTTTTTAGATGAAAATTTATATGTGCTCAAAAAATAAAATCCCTCTGTCGGGGAATAAACATCGTCTCTGGAATCGAGCTTAAAAATTACGCCCGATGTTGTTAATGTAGAATTGAAGACTGTAAATCCTCTGTTTTCCGGATCAGTGGGAATAACAGACTGCGTTTCCAGCAGTAATGACGCAGAGATTTCATCAGTTGCAAGAAATTCAACAGAGCCGCCGAATTTGCGTTCAACGTAAGTTGTGTCTTGAACGCGTTGAAAAATTATTCCGCTGAGATTTACCGGGAAATCCAAAAACCATGGCTCGAGATATTTAATCTCTAATTCCTGCGAATTGCGGTTTTCTTTCTGCCAGCGGAAACCAGCAGATCTTCCGGTTCCAAAGATATTTTGCAGACTAATATTTATATAGCCTGTAAAATATCCATTTGTTCCTTTCTTTTGTGAAGGGACATAGCCAACTATTCCGTCAAAGCTATTTGTCTCTTTCTCTTCCACAACGATATTAAGAACGCCCTCATTGCTGGAATTGAAAAAATAATTCGGTGCGCTAACGGAATTAAAATATCGAAGTCGGTTCAGGAGTTTGGGGATATTATCTATTTTCTTCTGATTGTAATATTCTCCGGTATTTATTCGCGCGGCTCTAATGATTACGTAATCTTTGGTCTTGCTATTTCCTTCAATATCTATTTTATCGAATCTGCTAATCTGATTCAGTTCAATCTTTGCGGTGATATCAACGAATTGATTGGACGAAGAATCGGAGTAGAAATACACCGAAGAAATTTTAATAGACGCAAAAGGGTAACCCACATTTTGAAGGTTAGCCAAAGTCTCTGAAACAGCTCGCTCAAGAGAATGCTTTGTAAAAATATTTCCTTCAATAAATTTAAAATTTGGTTCTATTATTTCAACCAACGAAGAATCTTTAATTTCCAGAAATATATATTGAATGATGACCGGATTGTTTTCCTCAACATATATTTTCAAATCAAATTTTGTTGAATCAGGCGAATAATCTTTTGTTATCTCTAACTTAAAATTATAGTAACCGTTAGAGCGCAGATTGTTCGACAATCTGTTGGCAGCGGTATCAATTATTCCTTCGAACTCATTTCCGCCAGGTTTGATAGAGAGCCAAGTTAAATATTCGCTATCTGAAATTTTCTTATTCCCGGCTATGGAAATTGAGCCAATATTTTGTGCGGCAATAGTGTGGTAAAGCAAAACGACAAAAACTATTTTAATGAAAAGTTGCCGAATCATCGATTGACTTCATTTTTTTACCAACAGGTTTAATGTTTATCGCAGACACATATTCCTCTATCGAGCTTAAGGGCACATTGCATACATCCATCGAAGATGCATTCAAAGCGCCGAGAGCTACAGCGGTTTTAACAAAGTCGTCAAACACAACTCCATTTTCAAGTCCATAAATTATGCCCGCCGTAAAAGCGTCTCCGCTTCCAGTCGCGTCAACTTCATTAACCGCGGGAAAAGTAATTTCGTGAATGTAATCATATTGTGAAGCATAAACAGGATTTTTCCCGTCAGTTAGAAAAGCAAGACGAACGCCCTTTTTATATACTAAATTTAAGTACGTTGACTTTTCACTAGGACTTTGCAGAGAAATACCCAAAGAACTCTCGGTTTCCTTTATGTTGTTGTGAAGAACTGTCGGGTTCTCGTCAATGCACTCAGATAAGTGTTTGCCGTAAGTATCCAAGACAGAAATTTTATCATATTGATTTGCGAATTGTATTCCTTTAATAAATATTTCAGCGGCTTCTTCATTCGGGGCGCTGCCGGAAAAAACAACGATAGAAGAATTCAAAATCATTTTCTCAAGCCGGTTTATGAACTCGTCAATTTCTGATTTTGACAGGACGGCATTCGGCGGAAAGAAAGAAGTAATTTTGCGATTGCTTTTCTCGACTGTAATGAGAGCTTCGCGCGTTTCATTCTTTTGAGAAATTACGGTGTGATTGATTTGCTCTGCGGTTAAAACAGAGCGGAGAATTTTACCGGAATTTCCTCCGAGAGGAAGGATTGCTAAATTATTAATTCCGAGCAAATTAAGCTGACGGCTAACATTAATCCCCTTGCCGCCGGACTTATATTCCAGCCGGGAAGATCTGTTTACCGCACCCGCAATAATCGAGTTAAAATAAAATCTTTTTTCTAAAAGCGGATTAATTGTTACTGTAAGTACCATGTTTCAATCAAATAAAAAAGCGAATTCACGTACAAAATAATTCAAATATAATTGTGAACCCGCTGGATTAATTTTATTGTTTTTTCTATTGTCTGTAACGATACCAATCTCCGTACTGCTGATCGAGCAATCGATAATCGCCAAAGCCGGTTTGGTCTATAAACACAAATCTTTTATTGATGTCGTAGTAATCCCAAACTTCATATGGCTTTGAATTGTACTCAAACGGATGCCGCTCAACATTGCTAGGCGGACCTAGAATAATGTAAATCATTCCCATGTCCGTTCGCCAGCCGTCAAAGTAATGTTTGAAATTTACATTTGCATAATCCACCCTTCTGTAGTATTCGGCAAGCACTTCATTTTCTTCTGTGTTAGGAGAAGGGTCTTTGCGCTTCCAAAACTCTTTGTACTTCTCTAGCCGTTCGTCAAAGCTTTTGACCTCGGAAATACTATCAATCTGAGAACCCGAGGCAATATACGTCATCTGTTCAATAGCCTTATCCAAATCTGTAATTGATTCGGGAAAACCGAAAATCTGTGAAACGAATTTTTTGCTGATATTATCGGCAACCTTCCAATCTTTATCGCGCATATTAACGATGAGCGTATAGCCGCCGAGTACCAAACCAACATTTTCAAGTTCGGCATGAATTTCGTTACGTCCGGATTTTAACGAAAGGTCAACAATGCGGGTGTGAACATTGCGGTCTCCGGAACCCAGCACTTTATATTCAACAGAAATATCCGTTGGCGCATCGCTGTAAATTTCGTAATAGAAATTAATGTTGGACTTTCCGCTAATTGTACGATTAGAAACACTGGGAATAATTTTTGTGTTATCGCCCTTAACTTTATTCGATGCCAAAATTAAGTCGCTGAATTGCAGAGGCTTTTTGTATTGCACGACCCTAACCGGCAAATCTACAACATAATTTTTTTTAGAATCTTTATCGATAACCTCGCATCGGAGATTATAATTTCCCGCATCCAAATCAAACGTGCGGTAACTGTAGTTGAAATTATTTTTTGAAGACGCTTCAGTAAAATCTTTTGAGCTAACTTGCTCATTCCATCTGCGTTCGAGAATAATAATTTCTTTTTTCTCGTCCTGTATTGCTATTGAAACCGAATACTTTGCCGAAAACCCGCCGCCGCTTCTTATGAATTGAATATTTGAATAAGGCATTTTAAGGAATACGTCTAGTCTGGTTTTTCCTTCGGTATCGCTTTTGAAATTAGCTGTTTCGATATAAAAGCCCGGAAAGAAACCATAAGCAGATTTCCCTTTTGAATGTTCCACTTGAGCAAAAACGGCAGAACACAAAAACACAGATAGAAGCAAATATTTTTTCATTTTAACATTCTCTCAATTTGACGCTAATTTAGCAAACAAATCATACTCATTGCAATCCAAAATTTTTACTCTATAAAATTCGCCCAATTGCAAAACAGAGCCTTTTTTCTCTATTAAAATTTCCCCATCAACTTCGGGAGCGTCCTTTTCAGACCGGGCAATGTAATAATCGCCTTCTTCTCCATCAAGAATTACTTTTAATTCCTCTCCCACCATTCTTTGATTTTTGGAATGGGAAATTTCTTTTTGAATTTCCATCAAAACGCTTTTTCTTCTTTCCTTTTCCTCTTCGTCAAAAGGATCGGCAAGAATAAAACTCGGCGTGTTCTCTTCGATTGAATAGTTAAAAACGCCCAGCCTGTCGAATTCAACCTCTTTAACAAATTCGCATAACTCGTTAAAATCCGCTTCTGTTTCCGCTGGGTAGCCGACAATAAAAGTCGTTCTCAAAGTCAATCCCGGAATTTTTTCTTTTAACTCTTTAATTACACTTTTTGTTCTCTTCGAAGAAATTCCTCTCCGCATAGATTTCAAAACTCTGTCGGTAATATGCTGCAGGGGCATGTCAATGTACTTACATATTTTAGAATTCTTTGCGATAACTTCGATAACGTCATTCGGAAAATGAGACGGATAAGCATACAGAAGCCGAATCCACTCAATACCTTTTATTTCGCTCAATTCGTTTAGCAGTTTGGCTAAGATTCGTTTACCATAGATGTCAATTCCATAATCGGTAGTGTCCTGCCCGATAATTATTAATTCTTTCACTCCTTTTCGAGCGAGCGAAGTTGCTTCTGAAATTAAATCCTCAAACGGTTTGGACTTGTGCTTGCCGCGCATTAGCGGTATGGCGCAAAAGGAACATGGATTGTCGCATCCCTCGGAAATTTTCAAATAAGCATAGTGTTTGGGCGATGTTAATTCTCTTTCGCCTAGCAGTTCGCGTTTTAGATCGGCGCCAAGCTCTTTTAATATTCCCTCGTAATCTTCCGTTCCAAAAAATGCATCAACTTCGGGAATTTCTTTCTTTAAATCGAACGAGTAACGCTCGGACAAACAGCCCGCCACAATTACTCGTTTAATATTTCCGGACTTTTTTAATTCCGCGGCTTCAAGAATTGTATTAACGGATTCTTCCTTTGCTGCGTCAATAAAACCGCAAGTGTTTATTATTACGCAGTCGGCTGAATTCGGATCGCTCACTAGTTCAATGTTGTTCAATTTTAGCTGACCCATTAACCGTTCGGAATCCACCGTATTCTTTGAACATCCAAGCGTTATTATTCCAACCTTTTCTTTCTTGTTTTCCATCAAATCTTTGTTTTATTAAATAATTACCGTTAGTAAAAATACGTTAATGCGTTCAAATTAGTTCACTAAAGAGAATTTTATCTGAGGAAAACAAACTGTGAAGAAGTTACAGCAATCATATTTATAATGACGCTAAGTATTTTCGCATTTCTTCAACAACTTCTTTTTGATGCGCTCTTTTGTTTGTTTCAAGGTCAATGTAGGTGGATTTTTCCATCATCGCAGACATCTTAACTAGGTTTTCAGGAATGTGAAGCTTGTCCTTTGATGCTCCAACAATTAGCGTAGGATATTTAATTGATGGAAGCAGTTTCCAAACGGAATAATTTGCAACTGCTTTTGCGGCTCGTTTTAATTTCCACGGATCAGCGGAATCGAGAACGGACGCGTATTTTTCATATTGCTCGATATCGCTTTTAGCGTCAAGACGAAATGTTTTTAAGTACCATTTAACATACGGCTTAAAAAAAAGATAGAGGGGAGGAAAAAAAAGATTAATAAGCACAACACCGAAACGGGGAATCCGTATTTCCGCGTTCGGACCAACGAAAACCAGGCATATCGGATCTTCTTTTATAAATCTGCAGCTGTCAAGAATAGATGTTGCGCCAAGTGAACTTCCGAAAAGAATATATTTTTGTTTCTGCAAACCTAAAATAGATATCAGGTTTAGCAAATCTTCTCCGATTCTCCCAACGCTGAAATCTTCATTACTCTGAACTTGAGATGAAATTTTTTCTCTTGTTTCAACGTAATAGATTTTAAAATCTTTGGACATTTCAAGAAGAACTTCCTTCCAGCCGTTTATCATTGACGCCCAGCCGGGAACAAGCACTACCGAGGGATTCCCATTATCAACAGGCGGAGAGAATGTTATTACTCGCAGAGAAACATTTTCGGAAACGGAAATCATTTCCTCTCTAAAAACGCAGCCGTCTGCGCAGAACTCTGCAAGATTTTGTTTCATAGCCGTAACGCCAACTTAGTTTTATTGATTGTCCACTTGGGGGAAATTCACTTAAAGCTCTTCGGGATTTATTATTTGGAAAAAATGTTTTGCCACTTTCAAAAATTTATTATCAGATGAAATGAAATAATCTATTTTTACAAAATTATTTGAATAAAATGCTGAAGCTAATTGCAAAGAATCTAAAGTCTTTAGACTGTACTTTGTGCCAAAATTATCAAGCAATTGTACCGCTATATTTTTTACTATCTGATCTAAAATTACAATATTATAACTTTCGAAGTCTCTGTCAAATAACCGGAATACTTCCATCAGGTCTTTCTTGGAAATCTCTTTTGTTCTATATCGTTTTAATAGGGCAGAATGAAGCTCGATTTTTGTTATATCAGATGTCGTTAAAAATAATTCTTCGGAAATTTCCGACATGAATTGGGATAATTTCTCAGTTCCTTTTTCATCATGATATAATTTTATGATTGCATTAGTATCAAGAAAAAGATTCATCCATTTTCTCTATCGGAATTTATATCGTCCGAGATATTACCAGCAATGGATTTTGTCAATTTTCGGACTTTCAAAAAAGACAAGTCTTCAAATATCACTTTTGGAATTACAATAACTTTTACATCCATCTCTTCATTAATGGGTAATTTGTCAATCGTTAAATATCCATTTTTAACATGTGCATCAACAATATATTGGTTCATCTTGTACGCCTTTATTAAATTTTATCAAATCTAAATATTTTTCTTATTCATTGCCAGATAAAATTTCGCGCATTTCTAAGTGCGAATTTAATAATCATTTGACATTTCCTATCAGCGGTTTATCATTGATGCCCAGCCGGGAACAAGCACAGCCGAAGGATTTCCAATATCAACAGGCAGAAAGAAAGTTATAGCCCTTAGTGAAACATTTTCAGAAACGGAAATCATTTCCTCTGCAAAAGCACAGCCTTCAGCGCAAAACTCAACAAGATTTTGTTTCATAGATTTATCCATGTTTCAATAAACGGCAACTACTTTTAATTTTAATACTCAGCTTTCGCAAAGATGTAGAGCGAAACGCTGTTTCGCTTAATAAATGAATAATGCGAAGTAAATCTGCCGATCATTCCCCAAAGGGACAAGCAGCGAATCGCTCTACAACCCCCATCAGGCGGGGGATTCGTACGGTTTCGCCGACACTCTTTGTTAGGGGTGGACATCCCTTTAATTAAATAATGACAATTCTTCTGATTGCCAGAAAGTGAACTTCAAAGATTTAGACTTGATAGTGCGGACCATTGAATGAGATTTCAGAAAAGAAGTTAATTTTTTAGTGTCCCAATCAAGATTTAATTTTTTTGCAATTTCCTTTGAAGTAAACTCACCCATTTTGAGCAATTCAATAATTTTTGTTTCAATGGATTCGATATTTGGTTCTGAAACGACCTGATTTAAAGTTTGGACTTGTTCATAACATATTTGTTCAAAAACATTTCCAAACATGTCAACGGGCAATGCGCCTTTCTCAATGAGAATCATGTTTGCATTCTCTTCATCGCGTTCAGGTTTACGCACAAATATTTTTCTTTCTTTGCGTAAACCATCCATTACCCCAGACCATGTTCCTCCTTTTTCACTTGACTCCGCCACAAATATTTCCTCCGCTAGTCCATATATAATTGGATTTCTAGCCATAGCCAATTTAATATTCCAGGGCGCCTTTGGAAAAAATGTGCTGATCACAATTACATTGCCATCGATGATTTGTTTGTAATATTTTTTAAAACCCGAATCAAAAGTCATAATTCCTTGCGGCAGGACTATTATGCTTTGACCATTATATTTAATAGCAGAATCCAATGCTTGTTTGTCAACCCCTTTGGCAAAACCGCTCACAACAACTTTAAAATTTTTACTTGCTTCCAGAGCAATGTTGTCCGTAAATTCTAATGCTGCTGCCGAAGCATCCCTTGAACCAACAATTGCGATTGATTTCTCTTTTAAGATTTGTTTGTTGCCTTTTGTGTATATGAGAGGGGGTGAGTAAGCGCGCTTTAAATTATTCTTTAGTATCGACGAATAATTTTCTGACGTAATTGGAATAATATCATACCCCTGCTCAAATAGATCTTCAACAATGAAAGCGTTATTAGCTAACTCTTTCTTAGATTCTTCGAACGCGGATATTTCATTATCGGTAAGTTGGTATTTAGATTTAAGAGTTATTCTATCTAAATGAAAAAGATCAATAATAGTAAGACCTTCTTGAAATGTTTTTACAATTAGATCATTCTTAGTTTTGTTGCTCATTTTAGGAAGATGCGCTAAAGCCATCCAATATGCGTATTCTTGTTTCATCATTAATTCCTAAATATCTCCGCCAACAGTTCTTGCAATTACTAATGGAGCTATTTTAATCGCCCCATAACTTGTAAATAAATTGCCAATTTCTTTAATCGTAGCTCCGCTATCAAAAATATCATCAAATAACAAAATTGACGTGCCGATTAATTCCGCGGCATTTTCATACTTAAACACACCGCTGACATTGTCCTTCTTTAAGTAATTATTTTGAAAAACTTTTTGAGGTCTTGTTTTAGAAATCTTTTTCAATTTATGCGAGATGGGAATTTCTAAAACTGCAGAAAGTTTTTCAGCAAAAATTTTAACTAAATCGCCAGACTCTGTTGACGGCACATAGCAAATGTAGTCAAAATTTTGTTGACCATATTTTTTTCTGAATGCTTTTAGAGTTAATCTTAATAAAAAATCTGGGAAATCACCGCCATTTTCGTATTTACATCTATGAATAGCCGCCCCAACATTTGAAACGCCATAATAGGAGGAGGCGACACCATTAACAACATTTGAATTTTTCGATTCTACAAATAAATCTGGGAAATAAGTCTCTCTAAATTCCAGAAGTTTTTCAGACATCTCTTTGTTTTGAATTACATCAAACTTTTTGTGATAAGTGTTATCGCAATTAGAGAATTCTCTGTCGCTAATATCGCCCAAATATTCACACAGAAATTGCATCCTGGAATTTTGTGTAAAAACGTATTCAATCATAGAATCTAAATCTTTGAGCTTCTTTTCTCTTAACTCGTAAAATGGCTTCGTATCTAATTTCGGAGCGTTAAACTGATACTCAAATTTTTTCGAACGCCCGTAAAGCACTTCTTTAATAATGCCTTGATCAACTAAGTCTGCTTTTATTACCCTGATCTGGTTCTGCTTCATATTGGAGGCTTTCATCAGCTCTCTTTCACCTAGTGGCTGAATTTTCAAAGCATCAATTACACTTTGATATTTGGGGATAGATGGTTTGGTGCCCTCAATAAAAGCCAAGGGTAACTTTGCATCCTCAAAAACATTGTTTTCATCTTGTGCCGAGTTAAAAAATAGAATAATGTAAGTCGGTTGACCATCTCTTCCAGCCCTTCCTATTTCCTGATAATAGTGTATGGGAGAAGCCGGAATTTGAGAATGAATAATAAACCTTATATCCGGCTTATCTATGCCCATTCCAAGAGCATTTGTAGAAATTATACATTTCCACTTATTCGACATCAGACCTTTTTCAATTTCTTTTCTTGAATCACCATCTAATCCGGCATTATACTCAACAGAGCTAATATTCAAGAAATTCAGCCATCTCGAATAAATTTCAGTATTAACTCGTGTCCCAGTATAAATTATTCCATTTCCTTTGAGTTCGCTAATTTTATTCCCCAACCAAATAAGTTTATCATCCTCTGATTTAACGTCTATCACAAAAAGATGTAAATTCTCTCTTATTAAATTACCGCGAATTGTTACTATATCTCCGGAGATTTGCTTTTCAATATCATCTTGAACTCTTATTGTGGCAGTTGCCGTAGTTGCCAAAACGGGAAGGTTCTTGGGTAATAATTGAACTAAATTAATAATTCTTCTGAATGCCGGGCGAAAGTCGTGCCCCCATACAGACACAGTATGAGCTTCGTCAATCACCACCATTGATAAATTCATCCTACGAGCTGCATCTATCCATTCTTGGTTTTCTTGTCTTTCCGGAGCTATGTATAGAATTTTTATTCTCCCTTGAATAGCTTCTTCAATAGTAATGGAATTTTCTTCTTGAGATTGCTCTGAATTAATAAACTTAGCCGAGATTCCCTTTTCATTTAGACTACGGACTTGATCGCGCATAAGCGCAATTAAAGGAGAAAAAATAACCGTAATACCGCTGAATTGAGTGGCTGGAAATTGAAAACAAAGAGATTTTCCATAACCGGTTTTTTCAATCAATAGAACTCTTTTGCCTTCAAACAATAATTTGATAGTATCCCATTGCTCATCATAAAATTTTTCGAAACCAAAGATTGATTGCAACTTTTTTTCAGCTTCAATGCGGTTCATAATATTCACATATTTATTAAGGTGGCTAACG
>JAHJTX010000241.1 GCA_018829545.1 Bacteroidota bacterium
AATGTTAAATCAACAGGAGATTTAATTGAAGAAATGGTTGATGAGAAAAGAACCATAAACGAGTTGCTGGAGCAGCAAGAATTACGACAAGCGTTGAAGCATCTGACTGAAGAGCAGCAGCAGGTTATTGTGCTGAAATTTATTGAGGGTTATGATACTAATGAGATAGCAAACTTGGTTGGGAAGTCTGCTGGAGCGGTTCGTGCGACCCAGTTCAGAGCATTAACCGTATTGAGAAATTTGTTTGCGTCGGATAGATAAGTTCATCAGAAAGGATATGAAGGTTTAAATGGAACAAAACGCTGAATTACTTTTAGATATTTGCATTAGTGAAATGCAGAAAGGGAAAAGTATTGAGGAATGCTTAGCAGAATATCCTCAATATGCCAGCCAACTAAAACCTTTGCTGCAACTTGTTAAGCAAATTGAAGCTTTGCCTCAACCAGCGCCTTCACCCGAAGCGATATCATCTACTTTGATCAACATCGGTAAGGAAATTGCACAGCTTACCATAACCGCAGAAACACCCGTTGTGCGTGGGAAGAAACGGAAAACAATTTCTTTTTTCAATATTTTCCAGAAACCAAAATTAATGTGGGCATTCAACGCTGCCTTAATATTGATAGTTGTCCTCTTCAGTGTTGCAACAATCTCAGCAAATAGCGTTCCCGGCGATATCCTGTATCCAGTGAAATTAGCAACGGAGAAAGTAAAGTTCCTGCTCACATTTGATTCGGAGAAGAAAGCAGAACTTCGGCTGACGTTCTCTGACAAGCGTCTGCAAGAAATGATCGCGGTCTTCCAGCAGTCCGGTAAGCTTGATACGACATTGTTGAAGGCTATGCTTGATGAAGCAAAATTAGCTTTAGAGGGAAACGAAATACCAACTGATAAAGCATCTATCTTTGCAGCTAAACTAAGTCACGTTAATGCTTATCAAAAAGATGTGCTGGAGAAAATTCGTCCACGCGTTAATCCATCAAGCCGCCAAATTGTTGATGAGGCAATCAATATGTGCGATATGCGCGGTCGTTGGATGAGAAGAATGATGAACGAAGAAAATGAGAACTCTCCCGATTCATCGGGACTGGATTCAACGGATTCGCCACAGATAATGCCTCGCTCTAAACAGAAGTCTAACAGAAGGCAGTGGGGACCGGGATGCGATTGGATGAGATGAAACTTTATGGAGAATAATAACTGCATAACACTTTAGTTTGTTGTGCGTCTTTAGTGTTGAACTAACAAATGTTTAACAAAAATAGTAGGAGAAAAATCATGTTTACCAAACACAAGAAACTTGCTTTAATTGTTCCGTTACTTGGAACAATCATGCTGCTTTCGTTATTCTCAAGTTCAGCCACAGCACAAAGTATGGGGCGCTGTATGAGCGGCTCTGATGCGTGGTGGTCGAATTCCAACGTTCCAGCTAAGTACCAGTTATCCGTTGAACAGATAAGTAAGATCAGAGAAATACGTTCTCAATATGATGACGAAATCATCCCTTTGCAAAGAGAACTTCGTTCACTGAGAATGGAAGCAAGAGGTTATGCTTCCCGCTCAAACGCTGAAATAGGAAAGATCAAATCGTACCGGAAAGATATTAACGATCTTGAAGACAAGACTGATGATCTACGCTTGGACGCAAGAGCTGAAATCAATAAGATTCTTACTAAAGAACAGAGAGTATACTTCAGCGATAACTTTGGCTGGCGGGATATGGACGGTGGTATGATGAGCGATATGGGAAGTGACATGGGCATGCGCGATATGTGCCGATGATATCCGAATCCAACGAATAGTAATTTGAGAATAATCATGAGAGAATGGAGGATATTACTTCCATTCTCTCAAATATTTAGTAAGGAGAAAAAAAAATGTTGAACGAAGTGAAATCCGGCTCTGCGGGGTTGAGTGAAACAGCCCGTCTCGATTTATCGGGAAAATCCCGTTATGCGGGAAAAAAATTCGCAACATTAACAAGCCGCTTTTTGATTTTTGTGGGATTGCTTTTTGTTTACTCGTACAATACTCATGCACAGTGCTCTGGGTGGGGGTTAGGAAGTCATGAGAGATCGGGTTCTCACTCTTATATAAATCCAGCGACTGCGGCTTTACTCTCTTTGCAGCCGCTGCCAATAGCTGCGGGAAATTTTTATACCGGTGATTGGGGAAGAGGGACTTTATACTCTGCAGTAGAATTAGCCCTATTTATTCCCGGAATGATTTTAATGATTGACAATTCTGATTGGGGACACCGCCGCGATGATGTTTACTATAACACTTCATACAGCAACACTAATTGGACAAAAGCAGAGCGGGATCGCTTTTATTATTTGCTGACTGGTTACATTATAGTCAAAGTCATCAGCGCATTTGATGCAGGTTATTCAGCCGAGTGGCACAACACAAATTATGCTCTTAAATATGATGAGCAGAGTAAGTCGCTCGCGCTCGCATTTAGATATTCGTTTTAACATTGGCTGGATTGGTATATTATTTAACAAACAATGAGAGGGCGGAGTAAACTAACTCTGCTCTCTAAACTTAATAGAAGGAGAAATTACAATGTGGAATTCAGGTTGTTCATGGGGGTGGGGACCCGGATATTTTTTCGGAGGACCATTCGGTATGATAATCGGAATCGTTTTCTGGGCGGTGATTATTTATGCCATATTCCGGCTCATTTCTAACTTAACAAATCGATCTGCGGAAGTAAGTAGAAAAGAAGAAACCGCTCTGGAAATTCTCAAACGAAGGTATGCAAAAGGAGAAATAGACAGCGATGAGTTCGATAGACGGAAAAAGGATTTGAATTCTTAAAATCTAAGTGCGGTTTATATTGAATATAATCCAAAAGTAATGGAATACAAAGATTTAGAGAATAAGAATTGCCAAAGTAGGTTTTCAATTAGAATAACATAGGAGAAATAAAAAATGAACAAAATTAATAACGTAAATATTGAGGGTGTTAAATCATTCGAAACACAAATTCAGAATGACCCCTCGGCTGCAAGAAAAACACAAGGCGTTGAAGGTGAATGGATACTCGAAGAAGGCAATACTCAATTTGTATCAAAAATAAAATTTGAAGGCGGCGAAACTGAATTCAAGGTTGATAATCCTACATTTATGGGAGGAAGCGGTTCGCTGCCGGGACCAATGCACTACTGTTTTTATGGATTAGCTTCGTGCTATACAGGGACTTTTGCAACTATGGCTGCTATGCTCGGCATCAAATTAAAAAAATTAACTGCAAAGGTAGAAGCCGATGTTAACTTCTCAAAAGTATTTGGCATTAGCGAAGAACCTATAATGGAAGAAGTTCGCGTAAAACTTACTGTAGTGAGCGATGCACCGGAAGAAAAAATAAAAGAGGCAGAAAAATTAGCTTTAGAACGCTGCCCGGTTGTGTTTACTTTGAGGAATCCGGTTAAACTTGTTCCATCTTTAGAAATCTCAAACAAGTGATTGATTTGAATCGCAAAATAAAGGAGTTACAAAAATGTTGAACGATGTGAAATTCCGCTCTGCGGGAAAGAAGTTGATTTTATTTTTTCTTATGATTTTTGCTTTTAGTTTTACATTTCCACAAAACGCTGTCGCTCAGGAAAATGATAAGGCAGTAATTCCAAAGGTTGGTGATAAAGCTCCGGATTTTTCCGGACAGTATTTCGATGGAAAACCGTTCACTCTTTCTAAAACCGCAAAAAATAAAACTATCCTTCTCTGGTTCACAAATCTTTGTTCCGGCTGTCAATCAAAGCTCCCGTTCATAGAGGAGTTGAATAAAAAGTTTCAAAATAATGAGATGGAAGTTTTAGCTGTGAGTCAATTAGGGAGTGACCGGGAAACAGTTGAAGATCTTATCCGTAAGAACAATTTATCCGTTAGATTTTTGTATGATCCCTCCGGTGAAGCAACGACACTATACACCGGGGGATACAATCCCGGCACCTGCCCGCTGAAAAATATCTACCTGATAAATAAAGCCGGAGAAATTTCCTTTGCTACACATTATCCGGGAGTATCTGAAAAAGAATTAACCAACCAAATAAACAAACTTATGAAAGGAAACCAGCAATGAAGGATAAAATAATCTCAGTTTTAGGATGGTTGGCGATTGTTCTCTTCGTTATAATTTATGGAATTGAACTACTGCCTCATCAGGAAGGTCCTCCGGCAACAATTAGCTGGATTAGGGAAAACTTTGGACAAACGGGATTAATCATTATTAATATTCTCATTGTCTTAGGATTTTTTGCGCTGCTTCCATTTCGCCGTCCCACAAAACATATATGGAAATCGAGCGGAACATTTGCTGCCTTCGTAATTGCTCTTATGACTGAAATGTTTGGCTTTCCACTCTTTATTTTTCTTCTTTCACCTCTTGTAAATGTTCCTGAGGTTGGAGAAATTTTTGAGGAGGGCTTTAAAATCTTTGGGCAGAAACCTGCTCTGGTTGGAACAGCAATTAGTTTCTTGGGAGTTGCTATTATTGCAATTGGCTGGGTGCAGATACATCGGGCAAAAGGATTAGTAACAACAAAAATTTACAGGTATATGCGGCATCCTCAGTATACAGGTATTCTTCTCTTTACCTTTGGCTGGCTTGTGCACTGGCCTTCAATTGTAACGCTGGCACTATGGCCCATTTTGATTGTAATGTATACCTGGTTGGCAAAGCAGGAGGAGAAGCAAGCTCTTGTAGAGTTTGGTGAGGATTACATCAAATATGCAAAACGAACAAAAAGATTCATTCCATTTGTCGTCTGAAATATTTATTAAACACATTAAAGGAGTATTAAAATGAAAACCATAATTGCAGCACTTTCGCTGCTTGTTCTCTTTACTAACACAGCGATTGCATATCCACCCGCAGTTGGCATCTTAGGAAATGCGAAATCTTGTATGAGTTGCCACGTTAACAATGGTCCTTGGGTAGATGAATCAAAAACCATCATTGATATTCTTGACAAGGAGACAATGAAATCTCTGCGTCAAGCTGATGGTACGTTTCTACTTGAGGTAAAACGTGGACAACAACAAACTGTTTTAACTATAATTGGCAGAATAAAAGATGACGACACTACCGCACCATACCGGAATGCATGGACATATATTGATCCAACGACAATCGGGACAAGTTCTCTTTCGAAATTTGCACCGGGATGGGCAGTAAATCTCCAAATGTCCTGTCGAGTTGTTGGTGATATGATAGCCGGATTTGAAGGAGCGAAAGTAACAGTTCTTCCAATGACCGTCCAACCGCTTGACGATGCGAAAGATGCTGTGCTGCAGCTTCAAGTAATGTTGACAAAAGGTGAATCTGTTAAGGGCGACGCCAAAAAGGGAATGTTGGGAAACTACTTTGAACGTTCGGTAGAGGTAAAAGTGATTGACTAAAGTTTCATCACATATTGGTGCCCTCAACCAATTCGCCGAAGAGTACGATTATTGGTTTGAGAGGAGTTTATGAAAAAGTATCAAATAAAAGATAATTTAAAGGACATATTATTATGACCGGATTATCACAAATAATAGTAGGCGCTTTTTTACTCAGCATACTCCACGCATCGATACCAAACCATTGGATTCCTTTGGTAGCTCTTTCAAAATCAGAAAAATGGAATGAGAAAGTAACTTTAGGCATCACTGCAATTGCTGGTTTCGCCCATACGACAAGCACAATAATCATTGGAATAATTATAGGATTTTTTGGTTATAAATTATCCGGCTCATATTCATTCATTATTGAAGTAATTGCTCCAAGCATATTGATACTTCTTGGAATTATTTATCTTATTCTTAGTATCAGATCAAACAAACATCATCACCATCACGATATTCACATTGATGCTGATAAGAAAAAAAACACCTCTGCTATAATTTTGGCTTTAACTACCTCAATGTTTTTCTCACCTTGTCTCGAAATTGAAGCATACTTTTTTGTTGCTGGCAATCTCGGCTGGGAGGGAATAGCTGCTGTTTCGTTAATTTATACAATTATCACAATTGCAGGAATGTTACTACTTGTCTGGCTTGGAATGAAAGGTGTAAAAAAAATTAAGTCTCATTTTCTCGAGCATCACGAAAAAACAATTACGGGTGTTTTGCTGATAGTTCTGGGAATTGCAGGATATTTTATCACATAGTGATGGCTAAACAATAAAATAAAATAGGGCTTAATATTATTTTTATAGTTGTTTCTAAAGAGCAATATTTCTAACTTTGCAATCAAAAATTTTATGCCAAAATATAATTTAAAATATCGTCCTTTTTTTATTCTAATCTCGCTTTTTTATGCGAATTTTCTATTTTTATCTCCTCTTTTTCATCATCATCAC
>JAHJTX010000242.1 GCA_018829545.1 Bacteroidota bacterium
AAATGTCAAAGGGCAAATGTCAAATGTCAAATGTCAAATGTCAAATGTCAAATGTCAAATGTCAAATGTCAAATGTCAAAGGGCAAATGTCAGATGGCAGATGGCAAAGGGCAAATGTCAAATGGCAAATGTCAGATGTCAAATGACAAAAGACAAATTATAAATCACAAAAGAGAAATTTCAAATAAAAACCAAAAAGCAAATCACTAAAAATCAAAAGAAATAATAGCGAATAACAAAAGATAAATTTCAAATAAGCATCAAAGAATAAATCACAATGAGAGTATGAATAATTACTCCGAACCTCAAACTAAGAACTAAAACCGCTTTTTCTAAATTCTTAAATAAGAGCTTAAGTTTCATTTAAGACTAAATTTCAGTATTTTGGCTCACTCTTGATGAATTGAATAGGTATAAATTTTATGACAAATAAGTTCGACATTGCAATTTTAGGCGGCGGACCGGGCGGATATGTCGCCGCGATTAGAGCTGCTCAATTAGGTTACAAAACTGCGTTAATTGAAAAGGAAAACTTAGGCGGTGTGTGCTTGAACTGGGGCTGCATTCCAACTAAATCGCTATTGAAAAATGCTGAAGTTTATGACATGATGAAAAATCACTCCGCTGATTTTGGAATCAAAGTGGAAGGGTTGTCATTTGATTTCGCAAAAATTATTAGAAGAAGCAGAAATGTTTCAACAAAAATTACAAAGGGTGTGGAGTATCTTGTTAAAAAGAATAAGATCGAACACATTCGCGGATTCGGCAAACTGATTTCGAAGAACGAAATACAAGTTTTAAACGAAAAAGGGAATGAAATCTCAATAATATCTGCAGATAAAATTATTATCGCAACCGGCGCGAGGACGAAGGAAATTCCCTCAATTCCAATTGATAGAGAAATAATTATAACATCAACTGAAGCAATGACGCTTAAAGAACCTCCGAAGGATTTAATTGTTATCGGCGGTGGAGCAATTGGAATTGAGTTTGCGTATTTCTACTCTATTTTTGGAACTAAGGTTACAATTGTTGAAATGATGGATTCAATTCTTCCAGTGGAAGATAAAGAAGTTTCAAGCGCACTCGAAAGCAGTTTTAAGAAAAGAGGAATTGTTATTCATACTTCAACTTCAGTGGAGAAAGCAAAAGTTACAAACAACGGTGTTGAAGTTGGAATAATTAAAAACGGTGAAAAATCTGTATTAACGGCAGAAAAAGTTCTGTGTGCAATTGGCGTTTCCGGCAATGTGGAAGGAATAGGCTTAGAAGAATTAAAAATTATAACAGAAAAAAATTACATTAAAGTTGACAAAAACACTTATGAAACAAATGTTGGAGGAATTTATGCAATCGGCGATGTAATCGGAGCGCCGTGGTTAGCGCACGTTGCATCTGCGGAAGGAATTCATTGTGTGGAATCTATTCACGGAAAAAATTCCGCGCCGATTGATTATTCATCAATCCCGGGATGTACATACTGTCAGCCTCAAGTCGCGAGCATTGGTTTGACCGAAGAAAAAGCTAAAGAAAAAGGATACGAATTAAAAATCGGAAAGTTTCCATTCGCCGCAAGCGGCAAATCTGCTGCAATTGGTGAGCGAGATGGATTTGTTAAATTAATTTTCGATTCCAAATATGGCGAACTTCTTGGCGCTCATATTATTGGAAGCGAAGCAACCGAATTAATCGCTGAGTTGGGAATTGTTAAAGCGCTGGAAGGAACGCATGAATCAATAATCAAAACAATTCACGCTCATCCAACACTTTCCGAATCAATAATGGAAGCAGCGGCAAACGCATATGGCGAAGCAATTCACATCTAGGAATTTAGTTTACACGGACTTGGAAATTGTCGATTACCAAGAAGCTTGGGATTTGCAGCACTCGGTTTTCAACGCTAGATTGAAGAATGAAATCGACGATCAACTATTTCTTCTTGAGCATCCGCATACATATACTTTGGGAAAGACTGCCGATAAAGCTAATTTAATTGGCGATAATGAATTTCTATCGAAGTATAAAATAATGGTGTATGATATTGACCGCGGCGGCGATATAACTTATCACGGTCCAGGACAGATTGTTGGTTATTCAATTTTGGATTTGAAAAACTGGCGTATGGACACTCATAAATATCTACGCGCTTTGGAGGAAGTAATAATCAAAGTTTGCGCTCATTACGGATTAATCACAGGCAGAAAGGAAGGACTTACCGGCGTTTGGATTGATGACAGAAAAATCTGTGCGCTCGGAATAAAAGTAAGCCGATGGATTACAATGCACGGTTTTGCGTTTAATGTGAATACAAATTTAGATTTGTTTCAGGGAATTATTCCCTGCGGTATAAATGATAAGGAAGTAACCTCTCTGAAAAGCGAGTTGGGTCGCCAACTCGATTTGAACGAAGTAAAACAATTAATCGTTCAGTATTTCAAAGAAGTTTTTAGTTTTGAATCTATACATAAGGGGAGTCGAAACGAGTTATTAGCTATGATGAATGAGAAAACACGGGAACAAGAATGAGTAATAAAATAAATTCTGATAGTATGACGGTTAGCGGAAAGAAAAAATCACTAAAAACACCAACCGGTAAAACCGGCTCATTCGGCGGTTTAACGGTTGACGAGTTGATGAACGCACTTAGATTGATGTCGCTTGCTAGAGAGTCCGACCATAAAATAATGCGCCTCTTAAAGCAGGGCAAAACGTTCTTCCACATTCCAGGCGGGGGACATGAAGCCACGCAGGTTGCATTTGGTTTGGCAATGAAACCTGGAATTGACTGGGCTTTTCCATATTACCGCGATATGGCTTTTATGCTTGCTCTTGGCGTTAAACCAAATGAAATTTTTCTGCACATGCTTGCTAAGGGAAGTGATTCTATGTCAGGCGGCAGACAGATGCCGTGTCATTGGGGCTCAAAAGAATTTAATGTGCCTACTCAATCCAGCCCTACCGGTACGCAGTTTTTGCAAGCTGTTGGTACTGCATTAGCGAACAAGAAAAGAGGAATAAACGCTGTGACTTATGTGAGCAGCGGCGAAGGCACTACAAGCGAAGGCGAATTCCATGAAGCTGTTAATTGGGCTAGTAGAGATAAACTGCCTGTAGTTTTTGTAATTCAAAATAACAAGTGGGCGATTTCTGTTCCTGTTGAAAGTCAGAATGCGGGCAAAAATGCTTCCGTTGCCGAAATGATGAAAGGTTATCAAAACTTGATGAGGCAGGATATTGATGGAACCGATTTCCTTGCTTCTTTTGTCGCAGCTAAAACAGCTTTCAAATACGCTCGACAGGGTAGTGGTCCGGCTCTTGTTGAAGCTCACGTAGTCAGATTATTCTCTCACTCTTCATCCGATGATCAAAAAAAATACAGACCGGCGGAATCACTTGAGAGAGATTTGAATAAAGATCCAATAAAGAGTTTTTCTGATCTCCTTATTAAAAAGGGCGTGTTGACCAAACAGGCTTACGATGAATTTAATAAAGAGATTTTTAATCACATAGATGAAACGGCTGATTGGGCATTAACGCAGCCTGAACCAGACCCGGCGATGGCTGAAAAATTTGTGTTCGACGAAAGCGGAAAGCGCGACAAGCTTAAATACGAAAGTTCGTCCGAGTTCGGAAAATCAGTTGTTATGGTCGATGCTATCAATCATGCTCTTCACGAAGAAATGGAGCGAAACGACAAAATTTATATTTTTGGCGAAGATGTTGCTGATAAAAAAGGCGGAGTGTTCACAACCACAAAAGGACTATCAACTAAATTCAGTGAAGTCCGGGTATTCAATTCTCCGCTCGCAGAGGCAAGCATTGCGGGAGTTGCAATCGGCATGTCGCTAACGGGAGTTAAACCGTGCGTCGAAATTCAATTCGGCGATTACATCTGGCCGGCATTTATGCAGATGCGCGATGAATTAGTGATGTACCGTTACAGATCAAATAATCTTTTCGAGGCGCCCGTGGTAACAAGAGTTGCAATCGGCGGATTCATTCACGGCGGGTTATATCATAGTCAGAACATCGAAGGATTTTTCTCTCACATGCCCGGATTGTTAATCGCTTATCCTTCAAACGCAGCGGATGCAAAGGGTTTGCTTAAAACGGCTCTCCGCATCAACGATCCTGTGTTATTTCTTGAACACAAAGGATTGTACCGTCAGAGTTACGCTACATCGCCTGAACCGGATACCGATTACTTAATTCCATTTGGAAAAGCTAAAGTCATCGAAGAAGGAGAGGACATCACAATAATAACGTACGGCGCAATGGTTCACGAAACTGCTTTTGCAGTTAGGAGATTGAAAGAAGAAGGACATTCAATAGAAGTTATTGATCTGAGGACAATCGTTCCTCTTGATGAAGAAACAATTTATTCTTCGGTGAAGAAAACCGGTAAAGTTGTAATAATTCATGAGGATACTCTTACTGCGGGATTTGGCGCAGAGATAAGCGCTAGAATATCGGACAATTGTTTTGAGTATCTCGATGGACCAATAAAACGAATAACTGCAAAGGATGCGCCGATTCCGTATCACCCAATATTGGAGAAGGAAATTTTACCTAATAGAGATAAAATATATTCCGGAATAAAAGATTTGCTCAAATACTAAATTGCAAAGTTAAAAGAAGGTTTTTGAATGAAAGTAAATGTTCTAATGCCGAAGATGGGAGAAAGCATTACCGAAGGCACTGTGATAAAGTGGCATAAGAAAAAAGGCGATTCGGTTAAGAAGGATGAGATAATTTTTGAGATCAGCACAGATAAAGTCGATACGGAAATTCCTTCACCCGCAAACGGAATACTTGCCGAGATTAAAGTGTTTGAGAATCAAACAGTAGATGTCGATACGCTTGTTGCCGTGATTAATACAGAGAGAAACGAAATCGAAGAGCAAGCAGAAGAGGGACAAAAAATTGCGTCGTCTACTACTCAGATTGGTGGAAATGTAATTGAAATTCCGATGCCCAAAATGGGTGAATCCGTTATGGAAGGAACCATTATCAAATGGCATAAAAAGAAGGGCGACAGCGTTAAAAAGGATGAGATAATTTTTGAAATTAGTACGGATAAAGTTGATACTGAAGTGCCATCTCCTGAAGCGGGAGTACTCGACGAAATTCTCGTTCAAGAAACCCAAACTGTAAGCGTTGGAACCATCGTCGCAAAGTTGATTTCATCTTCCGGAATATTCACTCCATCGAAACCCGAAACTGTTGTTGCTGCAGGGGAATTAGTGAAGAGCAATATGCATACGAGTGAGAAGTTAAGAAAAGAAAAAACCGAACTAAAGAATAAATCAAAATTTTATTCTCCGCTTGTTCTCAACATCGCTGCGGTGGAAAATATTGAAATTGATGAATTGGAAAATATTAGCGGAAGCGGAATTAACGGAAGAGTTTCAAAGAAAGATGTACTGCAATATATTGAAGATAAAAAGCTGGGAAAGACAAAAGAAAAACCTTCGGTAAAACTATATGCTGATACAGATAAGGATAAAGTTACTGAGAGAGATGATGCCACGATTATTCCAATGAATAATATCCGCAAGCGAATAATGCATCACATGAAAAACAGTAAGGATACGTCTGTTCACGTTACTGCAATCATAGAAGCGGATATGTCAAATATCCATAATTTTATTAATGCCAACCGAGATGAATTTCTAAAAAGATATGGAATTAAACTGACCTATATGCCGTTTATTTCTCACGCGTGCATAAAAGCTTTGCAAGAATTTCCTTTGTTAAACGCTTCTATTGAAGATGAAAACATTATCGTTAAAAAACATATCAATCTTGGAATTGCCGTTGCCGTTGAGCCGAATGGTTTACTAGTTCCAAACATAAAAAACGCAGATGAATTGAGCATCAAAGGATTAGCAAAAGCTATTAATGAATTGAGCTCCAAATCAAGAAATAAAGGATTAGTTCCCGATGACATTATTGGCGGAACATTTACGATAACTAATTACGGCGTATTCGGTTCGTTGTTTGGAACGCCGATAATTAATCAGCCGGAAGTAGGCATTCTTGGCGTAGGCGCAGTAACTAAAAAACCGGTCGTTATTGAAAATAAAGGAAGCGAATCAATTGGTATTAAACCTATGATGTATCTCAGTCTCAGTCACGATCACAGACTTGTTGATGGAATGCTCGGCGGTAAATTTTTAAAAAGAATAAAAGAAAATTTAGAGAGTCTCACTTTCAACATATGATAAAAAAGGATTAATTCGTTCATTAGTATTCATAATCCTAATCATAATCTTAATCTGGGTAACATAAGAAGGGATTCATTAATGCATTCGTTCATTAGTATTCATAATCCTAATCATAATCTTAATCTGGGTA
>JAHJTX010000243.1 GCA_018829545.1 Bacteroidota bacterium
GACCGTCCTTTGGCGCAATTACACTTACGCAGGTTGTATTTTTTTTAGTACTCTTGCTAATAAAAAGATTGTCTTATTTGGATTCGCGTTTAAGGCGGATACAGGAGACACAAGAGAGACCCCGGCTTATTACGTTGCTAATATAGTGTTGGAATGTAAGTTTTTGTCCCATAGGGCTCCCTTCGGGATTTTTTGTGCCAAGCCTGTCCGCCACCGGTGGATTATTTTTTGTGTTCTTTACTTTATACTTTCAATGAGCGCAAAGCGCCAGCCCGCTCTGCGGGACTTTTTAATTTTTAATTTATAATTTATACTTGCGCCTTGCCGCGCTATGACAGCATGACAAAACCGGCTCATTTGTTTGACGGAAGAAATATTCTGGATCATTTGCAAATAAAAGAGATTGGTTTTGATATACACGTTATTGGGAAACAATAAAGAATCCTAAAATATTTAATACTTAGCAAAATTTTTATGAACATGGAGCAAAATTGAAAGTAGTAATTTTAGCCGGGGGATTAGGTACACGCCTTAGTGAAGAAACCTCAATAAAGCCAAAGCCTATGGTTGAGATTGGCGGTAAACCAATTCTTTGGCATATAATGAAAATTTATTCTCATTATGGGTTTAATGAGTTCATTGTATGTTTGGGTTATAAAGGCTATATAATTTAAAGAATACTTCGCGAACTATTACCTGCACCAATCTGATGTAACATTTGATCTATCAGACAATTCTTCAGAAATTCATAAAAACAGCGCCGAACCATGGAAAATTTGGTAGAATATATTGTCATATTTAGTGAAATTCGTAATTTATTCGTGTAATTCATGACTGCCTTCAATAACGTATATAAAAACAAAAAAGTCTTGATTACCGGTGACACCGGCTTCAAAGGTTCATGGCTTACCATCTGGCTTAAAGAACTAGGTGCTGATGTTTATGGTTATGCTCTTCCGCCGCTAAGAGACGAAGATAATTTTGTCAAATGTAATCTAAATGAAAAAATCCATCATATAAATGGGGATATAAGAGACAAAGAGCATTTGTTCAAATTCTTCGATGAAGTAAAACCGGATATCGCTTTTCATCTTGCAGCACAACCGCTTGTGTTAGAATCTTATAAAAATCCTCATTACACGTTTGAAACTAATTTAATGGGGACAGTTAATTTTTTTGAAGCAGTGAGGGGAACTCAGTCTGTGAAAGTTGCTGTTAATATTACTAGTGATAAGTGTTATCAGAACAATGAATGGATTTGGGGATACAGAGAAAATGATGCAATGGGTGGAAAAGATCCTTACAGTGCCTCTAAAGGAGCCAGTGAATTAATAACACAATCCTATCTAAATTCATTTTTTGTGAAGGAAGGTACAGCAAATATAGCCTCAGCAAGAGCAGGCAATGTTATTGGCGGAGGAGATTGGGCTGACTATCGTATAGTCCCTGATTTCTTCAAAGCCATTGAAAAAAATGATGTTCTCAAATTAAGATATCCTGAAGCGACCCGACCTTGGCAGCATGTTTTAGAACCATTAAGCGGTTATTTAAATCTAGCAATGAAATTATTCTTGGAAGGAAAAAGTATTTAGCGGTGGTTGGAATTTTGGTCCAATTGGAACAACGAACCAAACAGTAAGAACCCTTGTTGAAAAAATAATTGAGTATTCAGGTAATGGCACCTATGATGCTCCGGAATTTGATGAAAAGTTTCATGAAGCTGGCCTGCTTAACCTAGATATTTCTAAAGCTATGCATTGGTTAAACTGGAAGCCGGCTTTAGATTTTGAAGAACTAATTAAATTCACTGTTGATGGATATTCAATTGAGTCAACAAAAAAAATATTTATGATGAAAGAGTAAAACAGATTTCTGATTATGTCGAACTGGCAAGACAAAGAAATATTGTGTGGACAAAAACAAATTCTAACACAGAGAGCCTCAGAGAAGGCACAGAGAACCACTGAGAAATATGGAACTTAATAAGATTACAGAAAAAATAATTGGATGCGCTATTGAGGTTCATAAATTTTTAGGGCCTGGTTTATTAGAATCTGCTTACGAGGAATGTTTAAGCTACGAACTAACAAAAAGTGGATTAAACATTGAAAGACAAAAACCCGTTCCAGTAGTTTACAAAGAAGTAAAATTAGACTGCGGCTATAGGATTGATATTCTTGTAGAAAATTTAGTTGTAATTGAACTTAAAGCATCCGAAGGTATAACGCCTGTTCATGAGGCTCAAGTTTTGACTTATCTCAAGTTTGCAGAAAAGAAAATTGGCTTGTTAATAAACTTCAACGTACTAAGATTGAAAGACGGATTAAGAAGATTCATAAAATAACTCTGTGGCTCTCTGTGCTAACTCAGTGGTTCTCAGTGTAACAAAAATTAGGATAACGAATGACCCATATCGAAATAAGAAAACAAATATTAGAGCTTACAAAAGAATATTATAATGCAAAATTTAGTAGAGATGAATATATTGCTGGTAAATCACGTGTAAATTATGCTGGGAGAGTTTTTGATGAGAAGGAACTCGTTAATCTTGTTGATTCTTCTCTTGATTTTTGGCTGACTGAATGAAGGTGTTCAGAAGAATTCGCAGAAAAAATTTCGGATTTTCTTGGAATATCAGATGTTATTCTAGTTAATTCCGGATATTCAGCAAATCTAATAGCCTTTTCAGCATTAACATCTGAAAAACTTGGAGATCGAAGGTTAAAACCCGGAGATGAAGTAATTTCTGTTGCTGCCGGTTTCCCTGCAACGGTCACTCCCATAATCCAAATTAATTGCATTCCGGTTTTTGTTGATGTTGATATACCGACTTACAATATTGATGTTGAGATGATGAGAAAAGCGATTACCGAAAAAACTAAATGCATTTTCATAGCTCATACACTCGGTAATCCCTTTAACTTAGATGCGGTTATGGAATTAGCGAAGCAAAATAATTTGTGGGTGATAGAAGATAATTGTGATGCTTTTGGAAGCAAGTACAAGGGGAAGTATACAGGAACCTTTGGTCATATTTCAACAATATCATTTTATCCTGCTCATCACATTACTACTGGAGAGGGAGGAGCAGTCTGTACCAATGATGAATATTTGACGAAAATAATTAAATGTTTCAGAGATTGGGGACGTGATTGCTACTGTGCAGGTGGTGAAAACAACACGTGCGGTAAAAGATTTTCTCAAAATTTTGGAACTCTTCCTTATGGATATGATCATAAATATGTATACTCTGAAATCGGTTACAACTTAAAAATGACAGATATGCAGGCTGCTATTGGTGCTGCTCAAATCGATAAATTACCTGAGTTCTGTGAGAGAAGGAAAACGAATTTTCACGAATATGAACGAATTTTCACGAAGAAAAACGAATTTTCACGAATATAAACGAATTTTCACGAAATACTCTGACTATTTTATTCTGCCTAAGGCTACCGAAGATGCCGACCCGGCATGGTTTAGTTATATTATTACGATAAAGGATGATGCACCTTTTAAGAGGGATGAGCTCACTAAATATTTGAATGACAATTTAATTGAGACCAGAAATCTCTTTGCAGGAAATATGGTGAGACAACCGGCATTTATCGGGAAGAATTTTAGGGTTCCAGATCACTTGAATAATTCCGATTATATTATGAATAATACATTTTTTCTTGGTACTTATCCCGGGAACACAAGTGAGAAGCTCAATTATATTGAAAGTATACTTGATTCCTTTATGAATAAAAATTAATTCTCAGTGTTACTCTGTGTCTTCTCTGCGGCTCTCAGTGTAACAAAAAAAATACTTACACAGAGTTTCACAGAGTGAACACGGAGAACCACAGAGTAATTTATAATGAAAAATATAGAAACAAAAAATATTATTGCTGCTCTTAAATATTACAAATCGAATTCGGTATTTAGGGATAGGATTCGTGAATTGGGTTTATTTGGCTCCTTTGTAACCGACCGTAATACTAAAATAAGCGACATAGACATATTTTTAAAACTTGAACCAGCACGAATGTTTGATCTGATTGGTATTAAGGAAGACCTTGAGAAACTGTTTCATAAAAAGGTGGATGTTGTAGTTATTAGAAAATCAATGAACCCATATCTGAAAAAACAAATCGAAAATAACGGCATCTATGTATAATCAAGAATTAGTAAAAGAAATTCTCAATCAAATTCTAACTTCGACGGGAAGAATTTTTAGGAGAATGAGACCAATTAAGACTTCGGAAGATTTCTTAAAAAACGAGAGAAATCTTGAAAAGCTTGATTCAATTTGCATGCAGCTCATTGCGCTGGGTGAAAGCATAAAAAATTTAGATAAAATCACAAAAAAATCCTTACTAAAAAATTATCCAGAGTTTGAATGGACAAAAGCGATGGGCATGAGAGATATTTTATCACATCATTATTTTGATCTAAATAATGATATTGTGTTTGATGTCTGTGTAAACGAAATACCGAAATTGAAGAAAATAGTAAAAAAAATACTTACCGATAAATCGAATTACACGAATTAATAAATATACAAATGACACGAATTATTACGAATTGCACGAAGAGTTAATGGTTGAGATTTTATTTAAAGAAGAAAGTTATAAAATTATCGGTGCTTGCATGGAAGTCCATAAGAAACTTGGAGCAGGATTTTTGGAGAGTGTTTACGCCGAAGCACTCGAATTGGAATTCATAAAAGAAGATATTCCTTTTGAAAAAGAAAAGAAACTATCGGTTTATTATGATGGCAAGCCTTTGAAGAAATTTTTCAAAGCTGATTTTGTTTGTTTTAACACTATAATTTTAGAATTGAAATCCGCAAAATTCTTAGCGGATGCAGATTATAAACAAGCAGTAAACTATCTCAAAGCTACAAAATTTAAACTTTCGATATTAGTTAATTTTGGTACCCCATCATTAACATATAAACGTATCCTAAATTAATGTTCGTGTAATTCGTCAAAATTAGTGAAATTTATATTTAATATAATTAGTAATTCTAATGTCCATCGCCCGAAAATATAAAGCGAAAGTAGAAGAAATAAAAAATCCGCATATTGCACAGATTTTTACACAGATGGGACGTTCGGAAGAATTAGGTACTGGTGTGCAAAACGTCTTTAAGTATAATAAAATTTATTCAAAAACGGATGAAAATATATTTAGAGAAGATGATATTTTTACTACATCTGTACCACTTGGAGAGTTTTTTAGTAAAAATGAGCCTCTAAATTATAGTGCCTTAGTTCTGGTTTTCTTGTTTTTTATGGCAGAAAATAACAAATGGCAAAGAACAAAATTCAAATAAGCTCCAAATACAAAATAACAATGTTCAAAACAATAAGTCCGATTGGTGATTGGAAATTGAGAATTGTGATTTATTTGTTA